>CAYWUK010000218.1:0-2503 GCA_964461475.1 uncultured Dehalococcoidaceae bacterium | reverse complement strand
GGCGTAAACCTCGCCGACGCCATGAGCCGAGACATGTGGTTTTTCTTCACCACGGCTATTAACGCCCACACAGTGCTTAACAGGATTCTTGACGCAGAGAAGCCTGAGCGCCTGGTATTGTTTTCCGATATGGAGAAGACCACATTCTGGGACTCGCCAGACGGCCCGTATCCGGACGTCTTCAATGCAGTAGCTACATGGATAGCCAGTCAGAGGCGGCTGCCCGTACAGTTCCTCAGCACCAAAACCCACCGACCCAGCCATAGGGAAGCAAGCCCCGCTAACAAGAGCCAGCACAGCCAACCTCAGACGCCCAACATTCCAGGCGAGTTCCCCTTTGGAGATGCCCCCGGCAGCAGGCAAGGCACTATTCTGACATTTCTTGACCGCATAGATTATGACAAGCACCGCGATTTGATAAAAGCCCTGCATAAGTCAATTGACCGCCGCTGCGTATTATTGCGCGACGGGCATTACGCCGCGCCCGAGGTCGACGATTTAGCGCTTGACTGGGCCGACTATCTGACCTGGTTTTACACTTCCCCATTGCTACAACGGAGATTACGGCAGGCATGGCGACGCTTCAAAAACCAGCAGGCGGAATATAGGGGAAATTTCCCCTATATCTTCGCCAATCCCTATCTGGACTTCCAGTTCAAGAGATTCTGGCAACGACTCACTGATGGGGCCAGGATTGTGGATGCCGCCACGCTGGCCTGTCGCGGCTTGAAGCCTGACCTTTGCATCCTCGGGCTGGATACCTATGGTCCCGGCATGTGCTGGAACCGGGCCGCACGGGCTTGCAGCATCGCCACGCTGACGCTGCCACATGGCGTTATCTCTCCTCACTTCAACCAGTACGATGTGCTTGATTCAGAATCCGACTATCTTGCCGTGGAGGGCGAATACAGCAAAAAGGCCTTCCATGAACTGGGGCGCTCGGCAAAATCTTTCATAGTAGGCGGTGGGTTCGCTCCCCTGGCGGCACAGCCAGGCTCACTCAGAGAAGGACGAGGCCAAGGCATCCTCTTAATGACCACCATGAGCGGGTACGGCCTGGCCTCCCCCATCGCTAATCTGGAGCAACTCCGCCACGACTGGCACCTCCTGGAAGAACTCATGCAACGCCGCCAGGACCTCAAATTCATCATCAAACCCCATCCCAGATACGATTACATCGACTTTTACCGAGGCCTCCGCGCCAAGCATCCTGAAAATCTGGAACTGCGCGAAGTCGTCAGCCTTAATGATGTGTTCCCCGATGTCTCGGTGGCCGTCATGGTCAATTATCCCTCAACGGCGGCCCTGGAGGCCATACTGGCAGGCATCCCATTTGTTTACCTGCGTTCGGCCATATACCGGGCAGAGGGACTACGTTCGCCGCTCGACAGCAACAGCGTACTCTGCGCGGATAAGGTTGAGTGCCTTGAAGCCCTGCTGGATGACCTGCTCACCAATCCGCAGTCCCGGGATGAGGCACAGCGCAGGGCGGAGGCTTTCCTGAAGTCCTTCTTAACTCCAGGAACGGTTGAGGATGCAGGTGAAAAGATACTCGGGCTGGTAAGGCAAGCCGCTGAACAGCAGGCGCGTGATGCAGAGGGCAAGACATACCAGCGAGAGGCGGAAACCCTGCGCTATACCTGGACACTGCGGCGCTACATTGACTCCGAAGGGGCGCAGGGGCTGAGTAAAACATTTGCGCTGCTGGGGCAGAGATATTTCGCCAGGGGGCAAAGCAACGTCTGGAAACGCGGCAGCCGCTGGCTTACCAGGGAGTACCTTAACAAAGCCCTGCTGGCCTTTCGCCAGGGGCAATTACCTAGCGCCATAAAATTCACGCTGCGCGCGGGGCTATGGAATCCCAATTTGACGGTCAGAGAGGCCATCCGCAAAGCAAATAGCCTCCGCCGAAGACGCGCGCAATAGAAGCGGCTGTTATTATTTATTCACGTCAACCCACAGGTGAAGCGATTGATAGGCCTGGGCTTCCCCTTGCTTGTACAACAGGAACTCCACTTGTTGCCTGCCCCCCTGGCTTATCCATGGTGAATGTTGCCTTTTGTTCAAACTTCTCGCTCTGTTCCAGCACTATCGGCCCCAACTGGCTATAGCCGACTCCGTCTATCTTAATCTCTATGCGGTAAGACGTCTCTTCCTTCTCGTGATTGATGATGCCCACAATCAGGTTCGCCTCCTCTCCCACCTTCAGCTGCGTGGGGTAGTCGGCTGCCTTGCCCCCGGTGCCGAGGATATAAAACTCGGTAAAGGCATCTTTAGGCGGAGGAGATAACAGGGTATAAATAAGGGCGGCCACAGCCGCCAATACGAAGACCGCCAACGTTACAGACAGCCATCTGCCTAACGCTGACGCGCTTTTCTGCTCAGACATCTCAAATTAAATATAAACGAAATTGACCTTACAAGCAACTTTTTGAAGGCCGACTATTTAGAGCTTGTTGCGAAACTCCAGCTTGCAGGGGGTGTATAATGAGTGACAAACGCC
>CAYWUK010000217.1:0-2525 GCA_964461475.1 uncultured Dehalococcoidaceae bacterium | reverse complement strand
ATATAGAGTCAAAGAACAGCCCCAGGAAGATATACATCACAAAGATGACAATTAGTATGCCATACTTGCCGATGCTCAATCCGGTGAGGGAATCAATGAATACTTTGGCGACGCCGGCACGCTGGAATACGAAGGCGAGCACCTGAGCCAGCCCTACAATTATCATCACCATGGCGGTGACTTTGACGGTGTCAAGAAAGCTGGTCTTGAATACCTGATAAGTCATTTTGCGGTAGCCTAAAGTCAGGAATATCGCCAGGAAAACGCCCAGTGAGGCCGCCTCGGTAGCCGTCATTATCCCACCGAATATCACCCCTAACACCATGAGAATCATCACAACCCATGGGGCTAACTCCTTGAGTGCTATCATCCTCTGCCGCCAGGTGTATTTGGCGAACTTGGGTACTAAGTTCGGTTGAATCTTCACTTTGATAATGGTGGTAAGAGACAGGAGAATAGTTAGTACTATACCGGGTATGAGGCCAGCGGCAAATAAGCGAGCGATGGATACCTGTTCCCACACCCCGTATACAATCATAAGGAGGCTGGGGGGAATAAGCACCGCCAGGGTGCCACCCATAGCTATCGCCGGTAAAGCGATTGATGGCGAATAGCCGTTTCTCTCCATTTCGGGATAACCTATCTTCCCGAAGAGAGCTACTGACGCGACATTCGAGCCGGACATCGCGCCGAACAGGGCGCAGGCGCCGGTAACCGAAATCGCCAGGCCGCCGGGCAGGTTGCCCAGCCACTTATCAGCACCATTAAAAAGGTGCCGTATGACGCCGCTGTTATGCAGGATGGCGCCCATGAAGATAAAAAGAGGCGCCGCAGTGAGGGAGCTCAGGTTTAACGTATTCCACATGGTCCAGCCAAGCTGGCTAAGCGGCTGGTCCAGGAAGATCAGCAGGCCAACGGTAGCCATTATGCCAAAGGCAAAGGCAATTTCCACCCCCAGGGCCAGGACGACAATTAAACCACCAAGCAGGATGAAAAATACCGTTACTTCACTCACTTGTTTCCCCGTCCTTTGCTGCCAGCCTTATTTGCCTGATAAAGTCAATAAAAACGGTTATAAAGAACAGGATGAGCCCGATGACGATGAACATTTCAAACCATACCACCTGCATGCGCATGTTGCTGAATCCCCTGGTATCGTTCTTGTATAGAAAGGAAGTTACATCAATGGTGCCCTTTATCAGGAGCGGCAGAAAAGCCGTAATCAGACCTGTCGCCACCACCCTTACCCATCTTGTTGCCTTGGCGGGCAGCCGGTCGGTCAGCACCTTGATGTTGATGTGGCCTCTTTCCTTCCAGGTGTAAGCCAGGCCCATAAAGGTGATAATCACCAGACAGTAGCCGGATAGTTCATCGGCCACCATCAGTGGCTGGCGCACAGCGTATCTTGAGATGACTTCGATCATGACGATGGTGCTCATGATGAATATCAGCCATCCAGATAGCTGGGCGCTTATCACGTTAGTGATAAAATCCAGGATGCGGTTCAGTCTATTCACACTGTCACCCTTAAGCTTTGATCTGGCTCCAGGCAGCGGGAGTCAACTGGCTCCCGCTGCCTGAATTAGTCAATAGGAAGTTAACCCTGCAGGTCTTTCACATCCTGTCGTTCTTTGGCCAGAACATCGTCAATGATATTGAGGATATCCTGTCCCTGTGGCCCGGTAAGTTGCACGTAATCATCTCTGACTGACTTGACCATCTCAGCGGCCTTGGCAACTTCAGAATCCGCAGGATATACCAGTTTGGTTCCTGTGGAAGCGATGGTGTTTAACACCGCAGCAACCTGTGCATCCTGGGCGAAGAATTCCATGCGCGCCGCGTCTTGCAAGGTGTCAGAGAGCACCTTCTGCAGCTCTTCCGGCAGCTTGTTGTATGTATCCTGGTTGATAACGGTATAGAACCAGTAGGCAGGGGTTATCGGCCAGAAAGAGACGTAATCAACGACATCGCACAGGCCGATGGCCCAGCCGTAGGTTGGGCCGGTAACCACCGCATCAATGGTGCCAGCCATTAACGCTGCCTCCGGCGCTTCGGTGATGGTAATGGCGCTGCCACCCAGTGCCTCTACGGTCTTGGCCTGCAAAATGCCGCTGGTGCGGACTTTCAAGCCGTTGAATTTAGCAACCTGGTCTACGTTAGTATTGGAGAAGACACCGTTATTGGGGGTAGAGGTGGTGATGCCCAGGAACTTTACGCCGAGTTTGCCCAGATAGTCGTCGTTGATTTTCATCATTCTCGGGTCAACTGTTACCCCGTAGAGTTCCCAGAGATTGCCGGTTGCTGGTATAGCATCCCAGTTCAGTAGCGGATATGTTCCGCTCATATGAGCAGCAGGGAAGAATCCCATATCAAGGCGGCCATCCTGTGCTGCTGGCAAAACCTCAATGGTCTTGAATAAAGCCTCGGAATACTTTAGCTTTATTCGCCCGTTTGACCTTTCCCAGAGCATAGTGGCGAAGGGGCCATCTGGAGCAAAAACCATTACCGCGGGGTTGGTCCTGCCG
>CAYWUK010000216.1:0-2543 GCA_964461475.1 uncultured Dehalococcoidaceae bacterium | reverse complement strand
ATATAAAGAAATATCATCGAAAAAGATTTAATTTTTCTTATCTTTTCCCACCCAAACCGCCCTCACACCATTTAAGGCTTATCCCGCAGTTTTTCCTCTTCCCCTCCTGCCCCCCCGCATGCTAATATTAGCTCAGCATGAGCGCTCATGAGGCCCGCCGCCCCCTGCCCTTCTTCTATGGCTATGCCATCGTCCTGTGCACCTTCATCATCGCCGCCACCCTGGAAGGCTCCATGTTCAGCTTCGGCGTCTTCTTTGAGCCGCTGCTCAGCGAGTTCGGCTGGACCAGGGCCATGACCGCCGGCGCCGTATCAATGACGTCCATCGTCCACATACCAATTGCCTTCGCCGCCGGCAGGCTGACCGACAGGTTCGGCTCCAGGCAGGTGCTCACCGCCTGCGGCTTCTTCCTCGGGCTGGGCCTGATGCTGATGTCGCTCACCAGCGCCCTGTGGCATCTTTACCTCTTCTACGGCGTGATAGTGGCCATAGGCCTGGGTTTCTACTGGATTCCGATACTCTCCATCCTGCCCCGCTGGTTCGTAAAGAGAAGGGCGCTGATGATGGGCATACTTGCCTCGGGCATCGGCGTGGGGCAGCTGACTTTTCCGCCGCTGGTCAACTGGCTCATCTCCGCTTACGGCTGGCGCATGTCTTTCCTCATCATCGGCGGCATTGACATCGCCGTCATCATGGCAGCCGCCCAGTTCCTCAGGCAGGACCCGAAGAAGATGGGCCTATTGCCATACGGCGAAAGCGAAACAATTCCGGAAAATATCGCCGCAACAAAAGGGTTCTCTCTCCGCGAAGCAGTCGGCGTCAGGCAGTTCTGGGTGCTCAGCCTGATATACTTCTCCTGGATGTTCTGCCTGTCAGTGGTGGTTGTGCACAGCGTAATTCACGCTATGGACATTGGGCTGTCGCCGGCCAGCGCCGCCAGCACCCTGGCCATTATCGGCATAACGGGCATAATCGGCAGGATAAGCTTCGGCCGCCTTGCCGATGTCTTTGGCATGAAGCCGGTGCTCATAATCTCCTTCATTCTGATGACCATCGCCTTCGCCTGGCTCCTGATAGCGGGGGAGGCATGGATGATTTTTCTATTTGCCGCGCTATTCGGCATATCTTACGGGGCTTTTGAGATACTTCAGGGCCCCATAATAGCCGATTTGTTCGGCATGAGCTCCTTTGGCGCCATCACCGCCGTCGCGCATAACCTCGGCATTGTCGGCTTCATCCTCGGGCCGGTTGTGGCCGGATATATCTTCGATGTAAATAACAGCTACCTGCTGGCCTTCACCATCTGCGCTTCCCTCGCTTTTATATGCTGCATATCATCTCTATTCCTGCCGCTGAGCAAGGCCAGGAAATAAGGCACAGTTATTCTTCGTTGAAGCATGCATAGCAAGGGGATATACTATCTGTAGGACAATGTCTCAGTTTGAAATAATATCCGAATTCAAGATGACCGGCGACCAGCCCCAGGCGGTGGATAAGCTGGTGGATGGATTGGAGAAAGGCTTCAAGCACCAGACGCTGCTCGGCGTCACCGGCAGCGGCAAGACCTTCACTCTGGCTAACATCGTCGAGCGCGTGCAGAGGCCCACCCTGGTCATCTGCCACAACAAGACCCTGGCCGCCCAGCTTTGCAGCGAGTTCAAGGAGTTCTTCCCCAACAACGCCGTGGAATACTTCGTCAGCTACTACGATTACTACCAGCCCGAAGCATACGTCCCCCGCACCGACCTTTACATCGAGAAAGAGGTTGATATAAACGACGAGATTGACAAGCTGCGTCATGCCGCCACGCGCGCCCTCTTTGAGCGCCGCGACGTGCTCATCGTCGCCTCGGTGTCCTGCATATACGGACTGGGCGAGCCCGAGGAGTACCGCAGCTTCGTGGTGAGCCTGAAGCGCGGCGAACGCCACGACCGGCAGACCCTGCTGCGCCGGCTGGTGGACATGCAGTACGAGCGCAACGATATCGATTTCAGCCGCGGCAAGTTCCGCATCCGCGGCGACACGCTGGAGATACAGCCGTCCTACGAGGAGATGGCCCTGCGCATCGAGTTCTTCGGCGACGACATTGACCGCATCGTGCAGATTGACCCCCTCACCGGCGAAATACTCACCGAGTTGGACGCGGTGGACATCTACCCCGCCAAGCACTTCGTCACCTCGCATGACAAGCTGATGCGCGCCATCGAGAACATAGAGCAGGAATTAAAGGAGAGGCTGGCGGAGATGAAAGGCCAGGGCAAGATACTGGAGGCAGCCCGACTTGAGGCACGCACCAACTACGACCTTGAGATGCTCAGGGAGGCGGGATACTGCGCCGGGGTGGAGAACTACTCGCGCCATCTTGCCGGACGCGCGCCGGGCAGCGCCCCCTGGACGCTGCTGGACTATTTCCCCGACGACTTCCTGCTGCTCATTGATGAATCGCACATGACCCTGCCCCAGATACGCGGCATGTACCACGGCGACCGCTCGCGCAAGGAGACGCTGGTGGAATACGGCTTCCGCCTCCCCTCCGCCCTGGA
>CAYWUK010000215.1:0-2560 GCA_964461475.1 uncultured Dehalococcoidaceae bacterium | reverse complement strand
GTGCAAGCCACAGCGACCATATCAATGAGCTATGGCCAGCCATGGGAAGGCGGCGAGAAAGATACATGGTCGCTGACAATAAACGTAACCGTTAAATAACCGCTTAAAACGGATATGCCGATTGACCACATAAAAGAAAGAGGGGACTTAAACCGCCCCCTCTTCTTTTTCAGCAGTGACAAGCCAAGCTTACACGCTGTTAGAACAGACCCGGGAATTTCGCCAGCAGCGGCGCCAACAGCAGCGAGATTACCGCCATCAGCTTGAGCATGATGTTCAATGACGGCCCGGCGGTGTCTTTCATCGGGTCGCCGGTAGTATCCCCCACCACGGCCGCCTTATGGGCCTCGGAGCCCTTGCCGCCAAAGGCGCCGGACTCAATAAATTTCTTGGCGTTGTCCCAGGCGCCGCCAGCATTGTTGAAAACGACGGCGATTATAAAGCCAGTGGATAGCGCGCCAATAAGAAAGCCGCCCAGAGCGTATTTGCCCAGCACTATGCCGACAATCACGGGGGCAATTATAGTCATGATTGAAGGGGCCAGCATCTCTTTCAGGGCAGCGCCGGTGCAGATTTCCACGCAGCGTCCGTATTGCGCCCTGGCCGTCCCTTCCCTCAGGCCGGGTATCTCGCGCCACTGCCGCCGCACCTCGGCCACGATAAGCCCCGTGGTTTTGCCTACCGATTTCATGGTCATGGATACGAAGAGCGTCGGCATAAGACCCCCGATGATGATACCGACGATAACCGGCGCGCTCATAAGATTAAGCTCTGCCGAGGCGGTTATAGCCCCGGCGGATGTCACTTTCACCAGCCCGGCGACGACGCCGTAGGAGAGTATCAGCCCCAAGGCATTCAGGACAGCCGCCCCGATGGCGAAGCCTTTGCCGGTAGCGGCGGTGGTGTTGCCCAGGGAATCCAGGGCATCGGTCTTTTCTCGCACGGCTTCGGGCAGCCCGGCCATCGTGCTGATGCCGCCGGCATTATCGGCCACAGGACCGTAGGCATCAGTGGCCAGGGTCACGCCCAGCGTTGACAGCATGCCGGCTGCGGCTATGGCCACGCCATAGAAACTGGCAAACTTAAAAGCGACGATGGTAGCCAAAGCAACCAGCAGCACCGTCGGCCAGGCGCTTTCCAGGCCGACAGCCAGACCGCGTACTATGGTAGCCCCGGCGCCATAAGTTGAATCCTCCGCAATATCTTTCGTCGGTTTAAAAGCGTAAGAGGTGAAGTAGTTAGTGCTCTCTCCCATCAGGACTCCGGCTGCCAGCCCTGCCAGCATCGCCCAGAAGATACCGAGGTCTGCTTTCAAGAAGAATATGACCAGAAAAGAGAAGATGGCCGTCAGTATTGAAGAGCTCAGGGTGCCGCGCCGCAGTGCCCCCAAGAGGGCGCTCATCTCCGGCTTTTCGCCCACTCTGACCATGAAGCTGCCGATTATCGATGCGATGATGCCCCCTGCGGCAACCAGGATGGGCAGATACCAGGCTGTCTGGTTATTGGTCACAACTCCGATGCCGACAGCCAGGGCCGCCAATGTCATCGCGGCTATGATTGCCTCGACATAGGACTCGAAGAGGTCGGCCCCCATGCCACACACATCCCCGACATTATCGCCCACAAAGTCAGCAATCACGGCGGCGTTTCTGGGGTCATCTTCAGGGATGCCGGCTTCCACTTTGCCCACCAGGTCAGAGCCAGCATCGGCCCCCTTGGTGAAGATGCCGCCACCAACCCTGGCGAAGAGGGCCACCAGTGAAGCCCCGGTGGCATAGGCCGGGATTATGGTTATAAAATACGGGTCAGTATGCCAGACAAGGTAAAGTACTGATACACCGATGACGCCAATGCTGACTACACTCAGCCCCATGACGGCACCACCCCGGAAAGAAACGCGCAGGCCCTGGTTCAGGCTCTTCTCTGCCGCCGCAGTGGTCCGCCCGTTGGTCCTGACAGCCATATTCATGCCGGCATAGCCGGCGCCCATGGAACAGAGCGCGCCGAAGATGAAGGCCACGGACGTTTTCCAGCTCAGGTCAGGGCTAAAGAAGCCGAGAATGCCCAGCACCACGGCCACGATGATAACCACGATTATCTCCGTGCGGTATTCCCGGTGAATAAAGGCCATCGCCCCTTCCTGGATGGCGCCGGATATCTCCCTGATTCTTTCCGACCCGCGTGGCTGTTTTATAACATAGCGCACGAAAAAAGCAACAGCGCACGCCCCGAGGATTCCAGTTAGCACTGCTATCCAGATTAAATCCATAAAACACTCCTCCTATTAAAATTAGCTGGAACCATTAAGCGCAGCGGGACTTAATGCCAAAAGAAAATGCCCATAAAAAGAGAAAATGGCCCAAAGGCCGGCTTCTCCTGTAATTTTATATATTCTGGAAGCCAATGAATCAACTCGTTAAATAAAATAATAAACTAGCATAGTTTACCCCATCAGCCTCGTTCGCGTCAATAAGTCAGCAGGCCACACCCCATCAGTAGCGCGTCACTCCTTTTCAAGCTCAGAGCGAATTCTCTCGTAGTAATCCAGCGATTCTGGGTT
>CAYWUK010000214.1:0-2580 GCA_964461475.1 uncultured Dehalococcoidaceae bacterium | reverse complement strand
GTGTTGGGGTGGGCAATCTCTTTGCCGACGGTCACCTTCACCGGGAATAGCTCCCCCGCCTTAACCTGGTCGGGGCAGTCAATGACAGGGACATGTTTTTCCGCCTTCCAATCTGCGGCCTGAAATAGTTCTCCGAATTGTTTCATTTTGCTTTGTACTCCTTTCCGATTTTTTAATCTGGGCATTAATTGCTGGCACTACATTAGTCGCCTCCCTCAGTCATGAGGTCGGACTTCCCCTCTGTTTATCGCCTATTCGCTCAGATGCCTGGCGCGCAACCCGGCGCCCTCACCATCAGCACGGGGACACAGGCAGAGCGGAGGACCCTGTCCGCTATGCTTCCCCAGACCCAGCGGCTGACCCCCGAACGCCCGTGGGTGGCGATGATTATTAAATCCGTCTTGTTTTCGCTGGCGTAGTCGGCAATCATGTCGGCAGGTAGCCCTCCCGCTAAGAGCTTTGATTGTACGCTTACGCCATCGTATTTGACCCGGCTCGTTAGCTGGTTGAGATAGCGTTCAGCCTCAGCCCTGGCCTCCGCCTCCATCTTCTTCCAGGCATCGGCGTTGAAGGCATATCCTTCAGTGCCGTCAAGCATCAGGCGCACCGGCTCGGCGACACGGACAAAGGTAACGCTCTCTACGCCCGAACATTTGACCACGGCTTCCACGTGGGGAAGCACACACTCTGCCAGTTCCGACCCATCCACTGGCACCAGGATTTTCTTGTACATTTATCCCTCCTTTTCAGTCCTTGCTTAGTTTGCTTTATTATATTACAAGGGTGGTCGTTTTTTTGTCGGCGCTGCGTGGTTAGCTAATGGGTTAGCACTTTGGAGCGCCTCGCGATGACGGCGCTGGCGCGGACCATATTGCTTGTGAAATCCTCAGGCCCAACGTATGGTAAAATCTTGCAGTTCCTCCCGATAGCAGTATGAGGCGGCACAGTCGCCCCTTTGCCCAGAACGGTGACATACCAGCTCCCGTTAACCAGGCTGAAACCGAAGCCGATGTAGCAGTAATCGCCCACTTTAACCCCCTCGTCCAGCACGCAATGGTTGACTATGCTGTGGCGGCCAATAAAGGCGCCATTCATAATCACCGAGTTTTTGACTACGGCTTCCTCATCGACCCATACCCGCGGCGACAGTACCGAGTTCTCCACTCGCCCCCTGATTACGCAGCCGGGGCTTACCAGGCTGTTTTTGATGCTGGCCTGCTTGCCAATGCATGGCGGCGGCAGGGATTCTTCCTCCGTCAAAATGGGCGATGAGCCGTTGAGGCTGAAGCTAGGCTGCTCTTTGGTGAGCTCCATGTTAGCTTCATAATAAGCGTCTATGGTGCCGATGTCCTGCCAGTATCCCTGGAACCTGTAGGCGAAGGCCCTGTCCCGCCTCGCCATTTTGGGGAGCAAAGAGTAGCCGAAGTCATGCCGCGACAATATGTCCCTGGAGTCTTCAATCAGGCGCTCGATGAGGATTTTTTTGTTAAACACATATATGCCCATTGAAGCCAGGTTGCTTTTGGGCGTAGAGGACTTTTCCCTGAAGTCTGTTATCCTGCCGTCGGCGCCGATGGTAACCGTGCCGAAGCGGTGGGCCTGCTCTATTGGAACGGGGATTACGCCCACGGTGACGTCAGCATCTACCTCCCGATGGAAATTTAACATCTTGCGGTAGTCAAACTTATATACATGGTCGCCAGCAAGGATGAGCACGGCATCAGCATCGGACTTGTCCAGGTATTCAAGGTTCTGGTAGGCGGCATCCGCTGTGCCGCTGTAAGAGCTGAACTGCGGTGCCAGGACGCGGAAGTTTGTGGAACCGGCGTGCATCAGCTGCCACCGTTTGAGGTAGGCTGTCATCTGGGAGCGCTGATAGTCAACCAGCACAGCGATGTTGTCGATATTGGAGTAAATACAATTGCTCAGGCTGAAATCAATCACTTTGAAACGGCCGGCGAAGGGCATGGCAGGCTTGGGTCTGGTGTGACACAGGATGTCCATCCTCTTACCATGGCCTCCGGCTAATATCATAGCCAGTGCGTTGCTCATCGCTCGTCTCCTCTCCTCTCCCATCAGGAGCTTTACCAGCTATGGAACAGATGGCACGGCAAACCCGAGCTGCAGTCGTGGTAAATCCGGCTTCCTTCCTGGATGAACTTGCGCGTCGGCATCAGTATTCCGTCGCTTAGCCAGATTGTCTGGAGAGCTTTGCACTGCGGACAGAGTGCCATAGCTTCTCCGGACCATGCGCCGTCTCCCGGTTTAAGGGTGATGGGTAGCTTCTCCTCTTTTAGAGTCAGCAGCGCCATTGATACGCTCCCGCAATGTTCTTACCCTGAGATTTTAGCGGGCGGCGGATGGAAAAGTTATAAAATGCTGGCGGAAAAAGTTACAAAACTATGACATTTCCCGGGGGAAAAAGAGGAGGTCTGCGCCGGCGCAGTGCGGCTGGTCAGGCGGATGGCTGGTCTATGCTATAGCCGGTTTTGGGTATGGTGCGGATTACTGAGGGCTGGCTCGCGTCTCTTTCTATCTTATTCCGCAGCCGGCTTATCCAGGTGCGCAGTATCTGGACGT
>CAYWUK010000213.1:0-2622 GCA_964461475.1 uncultured Dehalococcoidaceae bacterium | reverse complement strand
GGCTATGGTGCGCGCTATCTGCGATACCTCCAGGGTGTGAGTGAGCCTGGTTACATAATGGTCGCCCAAGGGGGCGATGAAGACCTGAGTCTTGTGTTTGAGGCGGCGAAAGGCCTTGCAGTAGATGATGCGGTCGCGGTCGCGCTGGAAGGCGGTGCGTATAGGGCATGGCTCTTCATGCCTGAGCCTGCCGCGGGATAACTTGCTCTTCACAGCGAAGGGGGAAAGGCTCTCTTCTCTTTCCTCGGTTATCTGGCGGATATTAAGCTGCCTGACCACTAAATCTCTGTCTCGCTTTTGCTTTGGGAGGATGTCTGAGGGCACCGCTTTATTATAACACATCGGAAGGGCTCGCTGAAGGCGACTTCATGGGGTTTTAATGCCTTTTTGATATTTGACAAGGCCTATAGTGTGAAGTAGAATTTAAATACGGTTGAAGATTGGGGGATTGGTTATGATAGAGATGAGTATTGACAGCATTCGTGTCAGCCTGATGAACTATCAGCGGGTGGTGATTCTGAAGGAGAAGTTCGCTGAGCGTTATTTGCCCATATGGATTGGCCCTGCGGAAGCCGATGCCATAGCGGTAAAGCTGCAAGGCGTTACCGTGCCCAGGCCATTAACCCATGACCTTCTGCTTTCGGTTCTTGATACACTTGGCACCGCAGTCAACTCTATCATCGTCAGCGATCTTAAGAACGATACGTTTTACGCCAAGATTATCCTTGATGTTGATGGCAAACAGTTAGAGGTTGATTCCCGCCCCAGCGATGCGCTGGCGCTGGCGGTAAGGGCTGATGTGCCTGTATATGCCGAGGAAGCGGTGCTTGATAAAGCCGGCATCTTGCTGGATAGCGAGACGGGCAAACCCTTGTTTGAGGAGTCGGAAGAGGCTGGTGGCACCAAAGAGAAGGGCGTTAGCGATGAAGAGATGAAGAAAAAGATGTCGGATTTCTACGACTTCATCAACACCCTTGATTTGGACGATTTTGATAAACGCAAATCTTAAGCCTTAGCCTTATACGGCCCGAGGTTGAGCTTATGGAAGAGCGGGTGCTCAAAAAATTAATGGCCTCAATAAAGTGCAGCTTCTGCGGGCAGCAGTACGAACCGCGCAATATCGAAATCCTGGGCCACAATGAAACCCTCTGGTTTTTGAAGGTGCTATGTTCCTCCTGCCATACCCGCTCTTTAGTGGCCGCCATAATTGAGGAAGATAAACTTCCTGAGCTTCTTACTGACCTGACCGAAGCGGAGAGGCGCAAATTTGAACTGGCATCTGGAATAGAAGTGGACGATGTGTTGCAGATGCATGCTTTCTTGAAGGAATTTGAGGGCGATTTCTCTCGCCTTTTTGGTCGCGGATAGCATGATGCGCGAGATTATTCCCCAGTTGGTTTGCTGAGCCCTGGAATAAAAAACCAGGGCTTTTTACTGCCTGCGGAGGCAGGTTAAAGCTTGACCTGAAGCGCTGGATTTGGTATGCTGCTCAAGGTCAGAGTGTTTGGTTGGAATGAGCACAAGGAATGCAGCCCTGAGGTTGATTGGGGTGGGTTTTTTCATCGTGGTTTGCATTTTGCTTGGTGTTTTAGCTGGCCTCTGGCTGGACAGTAAACTGGGCACCAGCAGCCATATCTTCGCCTTGTTAGGCGTGGTTGCGGGCATTGCCATCGCCGCTTACGGTGTTTATCGCATGCTCTTGCCCCTTCTCGGCAGTAAACATAATGGAGGGGATAATTAGTGCTTAAACGAAGGCTTCTGGGGCAGCCCCTCTCCGTCTGGCTGGCGGTCCTGGCCGTATTTTTATTGCTCTCAATAATCGGGCTTCTCAGCGGAGCCGTGGGCAAAAGCATCTTCGGCGATATCGGCCTGCCCTTCGGCATTGAAAGGCCGACCCTGGAGTTGCCGGCGGAAGCTGTCTTTCATCTATTCGCATTTCCCATCACCAATACTATTATCAGTGCCTGGTTGACCATCATCGTGGTGGTGGCGTTTTCTTATGTTGTTACTCGTCGCATGAAGGTGGTGCCGGGGAGGCTGCAAGGCGCCTTTGAGGCTGTGCTTGACTGGTTGTACACCTTCTGTCAGCGGGTGGCCGGGGAGAAATACGGTCGGCAGTTTTTTCCCGTAATAGCCACCATCTTCCTGTTTGTCATCTTCAACGCCTGGCTGAGCTTGTTGCCCGGCTTCGGCTCAATTACAATATTAAATGCCGAGCATGAGCCTGTCCATCTATTAAGAGGCGCCAACACCGATATTAATTTCCCCCTGGCCCTGGCGCTGGTCTCATTCATCTTTGTTGAATATTACGGTTTAAAAGCCGCGGGCATACGTTATATCAGCAAGTTTCTTAATGTGGGGCAATTCTTCGGGAGCATCGGCCAGCTGTTCAGGGGCAAAATTCGCGCTGCCCTCAGCGGGTTAATCATTGGGTTCATCAATATTTTCGTGGGCCTTTTGGAGGCACTTAGCGAGCTGGTGCGCATCGTCAGTTTTACCTTCCGTCTTTTTGGCAACATGACCGCGGGCGAGGTATTGCTACTAATCGTTGCCTTTCTCATTCCTTGGATAGTCTCGCTGCCGTTTTACGGGCTTGAACTGCTGGTTGGCTTTGTTCAGGCC
>CAYWUK010000212.1:0-2636 GCA_964461475.1 uncultured Dehalococcoidaceae bacterium | reverse complement strand
GCCACGCGGCGGAACATCTCCTCCGGCGTTTCTACGACCTTACCCTGACTGTCCTTCTTCAGATACCTCTTTTGCAGGACGTGAAGGGCGTTGTCGGTGAGTTTGATGCCGGCGTAGCTCTTGGCTTCCGTTTCGGTTGTTTCAATCGTCTCCATCTCGGTTACTGTCTCCTCTCTCGGTGCTGGGTTTTCCGCGGCCAGGATTTCCCTCACCATCGCCTCTATCTCCGCTTCGGTGGGGAGGGGCCTCTGCTGGCGGGGCTTCGCTACCAGGTCTTCCATGCCCGGCAGGGGTTTTGTCAGCGCTGCCGAAGGCTTCTCCAGGCGCTCAATAGTCTGGGCGGTCAGCTTCTCAATCAGCCTTCTATCCGATATGCCCATGGACTCGGCGGCGGCGAAGATGGCGCGGGCAATCCGGTTGCGGTTGAGAGATGCCGTCCCTTTATTTTCTGGATTATTTGCCTTGCCCATAGGGGAACTCCTGTTTGAGGTCTAATTATTATTCTTTGCGCCGACCTTCTTTTGCCCTCTCCTGCGCAGGCTGGTCAGGCCCTTTAATTCTTCGCTCGGGAGCAGGGATAGCTGGGCGGTGGGGTGGGCCGGCGCGGTTTCGCTACTTAGCATGGTATCCACCGCCCGCTTTAAGACGGTGATATCGGTAAAATCGCGGTAAACGCTGGCGAAGCGGATATAGGCGATGTCGTCCAGTTTCTTCAGCTTCTCCATCACCATGTCGCCAATCGCTGCGCTCGGTATCTCCGTCTTACCTGTCTGGTAGAGCTCAGCTTCTATATCGTCGGCGAGCTTATCCACGGTGCCGCTGGGCAAAGGCCTTTTTTCGCAGGCCTTGCGAATGCCGGCCAGCAGCTTTTCCTGGTTGAATTCCTCCCGCCTCCGGTCTTTTTTAATCACGAACAGTCCGGCCGGCTGCAGGCGCTCGTAGGTGGTGAAGCGGGAGTTGCACTTCAGGCACTGGCGGCGACGGCGTATGCCGTTATCTATTTCCCGCGAGTCCACGACCTTTGAATCGAAGTGGCCGCAATGGGGACAATTCATAGCAGTAAAACCACATCCTGTAGTGTAGTAAACATTACATTAACACTACATATAGTGTTTGTCAAGAAGTCTTTATAGCTGGCCCCAAATAAATTTTTTTGAAGGTGGCAACTTTACCTGGTAGTGCCGGTGAGAGTAAGATATGGTGTAGAAAGTTAGCGGAATAAATGGACTATCAGGAAGCGCTTGACTATATTTTAAGCTTTGCCGACTTTGAGAGGTCCCACCGTTCCACGCTCGTTTTTGATTTGGGCCGCATAGAAAAGCTGCTGGTGGGGCTGGGCAATCCTCAGAAAGTAGCAAAGTCGGTTAATGTCGTCGGCACCAAGGGCAAGGGGAGCACGGCGGCCATGATTGCCTCCATCTTGCTGCATTCCGGCTACAGGGTGGGACTTTACACCTCCCCCCATCTCCGCTCCTTCACGGAGAGGATTCAGATTGATGGCCGTCCCATCGCAGAGGACGTCTTTGCCCGCCTGACCGAGGCTATCAGGCCGGAGGTTGATGCCTTGAGCCGGGCTGCCGGCGAGCCCACCACGTTTGAGGTGCTGACGGCGCTGGCCTTCGCCTGTTTCCGTGAGACGGGCATGCAGTATCAGGTGCTGGAGGCGGGACTGGGCGGACGCCTTGACGCCACCAATGTGGTCAGGCCTGATGTCTGCGTCATCACCTCAATAAGCTATGACCACACCGATGTGTTGGGCGACACACTGGCCAGGATAGCCGCCGAGAAGGCTGGCATCATCAAGCCGGGCGGCAATGTGGTATGCTCCCCGCAATTCCCGGAGGCGATGGCTGTGATAGAGGAGGTCTGTCGCAGGCAGTCGGCGCGGCTGATAAAGGTGGGCAGCAACGTAACCTGGCGCCGCAAGGCCTTCAGCCCCGAGGGGCAGTCTTTTGAGTTGAGAGGGTTGAAAGGAAGATATGACTTGGAGATTCCGCTGCTCGGCGAGTACCAGATAGAAAACGCCGCCGCGGCGGTGGTCGCAGTTGAGGTCCTGGCCCAACTGGGGGCGGACATCTCGCCATCGGGCATCGCTGCCGGGCTGGCTCAGGTACACTGGCCGGGACGACTTCAAATTCTGCGGCGCGAGCCGTGGGTAGTAGCTGACGGCGCCCACAACGTTTACTCGGTCAAGAAGCTGGTTGAGGCGCTGCGGCAGTATTTTGCTTTTGAGCGGGCTTTTATCATCTTCGGATGTTCCTCTGACAAAGATATCCGCGGCATGGTTGCCGAACTGGCGGCCCTCCCGGGCGAGGTCATCGTCGCCCGCTCCCGCCACCCGCGCGCCACGGCGCAGCCTGTGCTGATTGACGAATTCTCTAGGTGCGGGATAAAGGCGCAGGCAGCGGAGACCGTCGCCTCGGCGCTGGAGCTGGCGCTGGCCGGGGCGACGCCGAAAGACCTCATCTGCGCCACCGGCTCCATGTTCGTAACTGCCGAGGCCATAGAATATATGGCTGGCAGGAAGTGAGCTAGAACCTGGTTATAGGGGGTGGGGAAAAGTCCGTTAGCGGAAAAGGCAGCAAATTACTCAAGGGACTTTTCAAAGCAAGAACGGCATAACGGCTTATTAATAC
>CAYWUK010000211.1:0-2638 GCA_964461475.1 uncultured Dehalococcoidaceae bacterium | reverse complement strand
GTCAATAACCAGGTGCTGGCCGCCATTGATACCTCGCCACCCGATGTAGCGCTGGTGGACATTGATGGCCCCTCGGAAAACGGACTTGAACTGGCCCACAGGATAAGACAGCGCTCACCCAACATCGCCGTAGTCGTGCTCACATCAAATCCCGATGATGCCCAGCTCTTCCAGGCGCTGAAAGCACAGGCTGTAGCCTATCTGAGCAAGGGCGTAACTGCAGAGCAGCTGGCCGATATAGTCAGGCGCGTGGCCGTTGGCGAGCACCCCATAAACGAAAGCCTGACCACAAAGCCAAAGGTGGCCGAACAGGTGTTACACCAGTTTCAGGAGCTCTCCTGGCGCAGCGAAGCTGAAGGATTCATCTCGCCGCTCACCGCCCGGGAGACGGAGATACTGCACTATATAGCGCAGGGCTATCTCAACAAGCAGATTGCCGCCGAGCTGGGCATCAGCGAGCAGACCATAAAAAACCACGTCACCTCAATCCTGCGCAAGCTGAACGCCAATGCCCGCACCGAGGCGGTAGTGGTAGCCATAAAGCAGGGCTTAATCAAAATCGGCTGAAAACTCTCCCCACGACTTAGCGGGATAACCTCTTCATCTGGGGACGCGAAGGCTCTGCTTGTATCTCACGAAGGCCGCATACGCCGCCTCGTATTCCTTAACCATATCGGACGGCGTTTTGGGGACAAACTGTTTGCTCCCCCAATCGTAGGTGATGTCGGACACCCTTTTCAGATACCAGGCTTCAACCTCTCTGCAGCATCTGGCGCATAACTTTACGGCCTTTGAAGCTGGCAACCCAGCCTTTACAGCAACCTCATGGGGAACCACGTTGTAAATCACCGTTTCCCCAAGCTCTACCTCACACAGGCAAAGGTCACAAGCGTCATTTGGCATAGCGCCCCTCCCCTAAATTCCCCTCAGCTTCGCCAGCATGTCTTCCCTTCCAAACAAAAAAAGGCGCCGGACACCGCCATGAAGCGGATTCAGCGCCCCTCGTTTTATGCTCATCATCTCACCGCCCGACCAGAATCACTTTAATGCCATAGCACAACGAGTAAGCTAATTATAGTCCTATTAGCGCAATTGTCAATACCAGGGCTCAGCGCCTGAAATCCCACAGGCACTTTGTTCTCTAAATGGGCTGTGCTAGAATAAATTCTGGACAGTAGTAAAGGGAGATAAAGTGGCCGACAACCTGATAAAAGAACAGGTGAACCAGCTGCCGGAAAGCCCCGGCGTGTACCTCATGAAAGACGCAGAGGGCACCATACTGTATGTTGGCAAAGCGGCCGTCCTGCGCCACCGGGTGAGGTCGTACTTCAGCGCCAGGGGAAAGCTATCGCCCAAGCTGCAACGCATGGTATCCCGCGTGGCCGAAATCGATTTCTTCGTCACCAATTCGGAACAGGAGGCGCTCATCCTTGAGCTAAACCTCATCAAGAGGCATCATCCCCGCTATAACGTCAGGCTCAAAGATGACAAGACCTTCCCCTACCTCAAGATAACCGTAAACGAGGACTGGCCCAGGATTTATGTCACGCGACGCATGGAACAGGATGGCGGGCGTTACTTCGGGCCCTTCGCCAGCGCCAGGTCGGTGCGGCAGACCCTGAATGTCCTGAAGGGAATATTCCCCTTCCGAACCTGCACCAGGACAATCACCGGCACGGACCCCCGCGCCTGCCTTGAGTACCACATCGGCAACTGTCTCGCCCCCTGCATCGGTGCGGTGAACCAGCAGGAGTACGCCGAATTAATCAAGCAGATAATACTCTTCCTGGAATGTATGTATTATATTATAGTCCAGGAGCTTGATCTTAAGATGAACCAGGCAGCCGAAGCCCTGGAGTACGAAAAGGCGGCGCGGCTGAGAGACCAGATACAATCCATACACCAGGTCATTGAAGGACAGAAAATAGCCGCCACGGTAAAAGGCGAGCAGGACATCATCGCCTTCATCCAGGACAGAGACCAGGCCTACGTGCAGGTCTGCTTCATCCGCAACAACAAGCTCACCGGCCGCGAAAGCTTCGTCATGCAGGGCACCAGGGAAGAGTCGCCGCGCCAGGTCATGGCTAGCTTCATCAAGCAGTTCTATGCCTCCAGCACTTACATACCACCGCTGCTTCTGCTCCAGCATCCGGCGGAGGATATGGCGGTTATCAAAGACTGGATGCAAAGCAGGAGGGGGGCCAGGGTTGATATCCAGGTGCCGCGGAGGGGCAACCGAAAAAGGCTGGTGGACATCGTGGCGGAAAACGCCAGGCAGGGGCTGGAATACCTCAGAATCAAGCAACTGGCCGCCCCCAGGGCGCTGGACGCCGCCATGGCCGAGATAGAGAAAGAGCTAAATTTGAAGGGCACGCCACGGCGCATAGAGGGTTATGACATCTCCGATATACAGGGGAGGGCGTCGGTGGGCAGCATGGTGGTCTTCGTGGACGGAAGGCCGAAAGCAGCCCACTACCGCAGGTTCAAAATCAAAACGGTGTCGGGCGCCAACGACTATGCCATGCTCCAGGAAGTGCTCCGGCGTCGCTTCAAGCACAGTCTAAGGGATGAGACGGCCACGCCGGATGCCTGGACAACCATGCCCGACCTCGTCCTGATTGACGGCGGCAAGGGACAG
>CAYWUK010000210.1:0-2658 GCA_964461475.1 uncultured Dehalococcoidaceae bacterium | reverse complement strand
GTCCTGTCCTCTCCCCTGGTGGTCAGCACGCGGTACGGGTCGGTGCCGATGAAGCTGTAGCGGGCCAGCCGCTGGCCGCCCTCAACGCTTTCCAGGAGGAAAGAATAGCCGCCCTGGTTGACCTTGAGGAAAGCGGACACCGGCGTCTCCAGGTCAGCCACAATCTCCCGGTATACAGGCACAATGTTGCCTTGCCCCCTATATTTTTTCACTTCTTCTAATGTCGGGTAGTACATCTGAACCTAAACTCCTGTTATAAAAACAAAAAACCTCTCGCCATAGGGGCGAGAGGTAAATACTTCGCGGTGCCACCCTAGTTGATTGCCCGCTTATCTTTCTTTGGACAATCTTCTCTCTTCAGGTACAGTTTCCATCTTTCGGAAAGATACCCTGGGCTCTGTTAACGATGCCCTTCCGACACAACTTACTCGGGGAAGCCCCCTTTCGGTCTGTAGCTCCTGAGTCCATTCAGCCTCTGCGCCAGCGCCGGTTCACACCTAACCCGGCTCTCTGAGCTTCGCTGGAGACATACTAGCCTCATTCCCAGCCTTTGCAATATTCTTTTTCTAAAATTAAGTGTAGCTGCAAGTCTGGTTTTTGTCAAGCGTTGAAAGCGCGCGACGGTGTGCTATACTTATCTTCAAAGGCTCAAGGGGTTACAAATTGGATGCGATTGAGAAGATTTTGAAAGGTTCTATAGATATGCATATCCATGCCGGGCCAGACCCCAGGGTGGAACGCAAGCTAGATGCCTTGCAGGCTGCTTTTCAGGCCAGGGAAGCGGGCATGCGGGCTATTGTTTTAAAAAGCCACGAATATCCCACGTCGCCCCTTGCCCATGTGGTGAGCCAGGTGGTACCGGGCATTAACGTCTTCGGCAGCATAAGCCTGGACTTTGAGGCGGGGGGGTTGAATCCTCGTGCCCTGGAAGCATCGGCGAAGCTGGGCGCAAAGGTTGTCTGGATGCCCACCCTCTGTTCCGCTAACGATATGCGAAAAAAGGGACTTCAGGGCGGAATCGCCATCATTGACGGAGACGGCAGGTTGCTGCCAGTGATAAATGATATTTTGGATATCATCAAGAACTACCGGATGGTTCTGGCCACCGGCCATATCTCCGTCGCCGAGTCCTTCGCCCTCGTCGATGAAGCCAGGAGGCAAGGGCTCACGAAAATAGTCATCACTCATCCCTTGCTGGAGGAGGTGGGGGCTCATCTCAGCATAGAGGAACAGCGCCGCATGGCCGATAAAGGGGACTTCATTGAGCATTGCTTCGCCGACACCATGCTCATGAACCGGCTTGACCCCATGAAAATAGCGGAGGCGGCAAAGGCTGTGGGCGCCGGGCGCTGTATCATGACAACCGACCTTGGCCAGGTTTTCAATCCACCGCCTGTTGAAGGGATGAGGATGATGATAGCCGCCATGCTCAAATGCGGGCTTAGCGAGGATGAAATAGAACTTATGATAAAGGCGAACCCCGCCAATCTCCTTGACCTGGACTAGATATGCTAACGGATACTTATCCATCGCTGAGCGGTTATGAGGGATTCGTTGAAAGCCGGCTGCACGGTTGATATACTGATAAACGGAGAGCATGGAAGCAAGAGGAGAAAGCCATGGAGAAGCAGACGGAATGGGAGTTGCTGAACCCACAGGGCGCAGTCAGGGTGGAGCAGTTCAAGGTAAATCCTCATCCTGCAACCCTTGAGGGCAAGGCCGTATTGCTCCGCTGGAACGGCAAACACAATGGAGACGTCTTTCTCAACAGGATAGCGGAACACCTCAGGCAGGATGTTAAAGGCGTAAGCATTATCAAGGCCTGGGAGGTTGCTCCGGAGACGGCAACTATAAGCGATAACCCGGCCACAAGCCAAGAATTCGCCAGGAAACTGGCCGGCCTCAAGCCTGATATATCCATCGCCTCGCAGGCCGACTGAGGCAGCTGCACCGTATGGCTGGTGGTCGACCAGCTTAAGTTGGAGATGCTGGGCATTCCCACAGTTACCGTTACCACTCCTGAGTTCATGACCCTGGCGAAGTCTGTGGCGCTGTCCGAGGCCGGGACGGAGGCGTGTCTTGTATCTGTGCCTCACCCCATGGGCATGATACCCCGCGCCGACATCGAAAAGAAGGCCGATGATGCCTTCGCTGCTATTCTCAAGGCGGCGACCGAATGGCAGTCGTCAATTAAGTCGCTACCCATGGAGCCGGTTTATCCGGCGGAGAGGTTCAAGTTCACCGGCGCGGTTGATGATGTAAACAGGCTTTTCTTCGATAAAGAGTGGTCGCTCGGCCTCCCCATAATCCCTCCCACCCCGCAGCGGGTGGACGAGATGTTGCGGGGCTTAAACTGCAAGCCCGACGAAATTCTGGGGCAGGTCCCGCCGCGGATGGGCACCTTGACAGCCGAGCTGGTTGGCATCCACGCAGCTATGGCTGGCTGCAAGCCGGAGTATATGCCGTTGCTCGTTGCTGCTTTAAAGGGGCTGCTGGCGCCCGAGGTGAACTGGCGGGGTGGCCTGGCAACCACGGGGACGGCGGAATTCGTCATAATAGTTAATGGCCCGGTGGTAAAAGAGATAGGCCTGGCATACGAGCAGGGGGCGGCCGGCAAGGGGCACCACCCTAACGCTGCCATCGGCTATGCCATTAACC
>CAYWUK010000209.1:0-2750 GCA_964461475.1 uncultured Dehalococcoidaceae bacterium | reverse complement strand
AACTTTCCATCCAGAAGACAGTCCAGGGCATCAATGCCCACCACCGGCACAACCAGCGAAGTGCTCTCAGAGATTACCGGCTCAGTGGCGTTCGGCGCCTTCAAAGGCTTCTGCGCCGCCCCATCCGCCTCAATAATTATGTAATCTATTCCATCCAGAGCGGCTATCCTGTTCACTACCTCTGCGCCGATTCCCTTTAACTTATCGAGAGATAATCTTTCTCCTGCCAGGGTGATGTGCCGGTGCTTATCCAGATTGCCGAGGACCAGGCGCACCATCGCGTCGGCATCTCTCTCCACAATAAGCAGCGGCGCCTCTGCCGATGTAGGTTCCTTAATCCTGGTGGTAGTGGTGGTGATTACACTGCCGCCATCTCCGGCCAATTCACGGGCCAGGGCGAACATGAGGGTTGTCTTGCCGCCGCCGCCCACCAGGCTTATCACCTCGCCTCGCTTGATGTCAAATGCTTCCTTTAGGTTCATCATCAGTCAGACGTTGAAACGCGCCAGTATCGCCTCCAGCACTCCCCCGGCGATGGCCCTGGCCTTATCGGAGATGGTGTAACAATTCTCCCTGATTCCTCGCGGGTCAACGTCACCCACCTTCATTCCAGCGTGAACCTGCGCGCCATCCCTGAGCAGCCCCCGCACAATGCCATTTATTCGCGCTTCAACAGGGGCCCCATCAACAAAAGCGACCGTCTCCTGCGCCTGCACGGAGTCGCCTATGCTCTTTACAGTGGAAAATATGCCTACACCAGGCGCGCGGAGGACCCTTTCGGCAGCGACTCCAGAAATCTCCCCGGGGATGCCTGTGTTGGGCTCCGCTTCCCCTTTTAGAATAACCCTGCCCAGGTTATGGCCGCGGTTGGTCTCAACCACCACGTGGACATCTGCGCCCGCGGCAAAGCCGGGGCCAAGACCGATTACCAGGGGGGCATCATCAATCTTTGTCCCCAGGTTCTTCTTGGCTATTATGGCGTCAACCAATACGTCAGGCTTTATGATATCCTTAATCTCTGCTCTGGGGTCAACTATAATAGCAATCTCCCCATTCTCCCAGACTCTAGGCGTCTCATCGGCAGACTTTACCAGCCTGGCTACTATACCTTCAACCTCCTTCTCCCCATCATACACGGCTTCGGAGAAGGCGACCCCTCGCCTGATAGCCAGGGGGTTCTGCGCCTCGGTGAGGCATACCCTGAAATGGCAGCGGTGCAGCCTGTGTGCTACGCCACTAGCCAACTCACCCCCACCCCTGATAAGAACTATAAGCTCAGACATCTTTGTCATATTCCTCCAGCAAAAGTGAGGCTATCTCATCGGGCAATCGGTCGCGATTCTCCATATTAGTCTCAAACACAAGCAATGGGATGTTCCCCAGTCGCGATTGGAAAGCGGGAAGCAGGTTGCTGCGCACGACCAGAATGCAGCCCTTTGCCTTTCCGCTCCTGATTATTTCAAGAGCATTGCTGAACCCTTCTCCCCCCAGCTCAAGCTGGCCGACTTCATCTACAACGAGGAATTCAGCAGTCATTCCCCTGTTTATAGCTTGAATGCCGAATTCAATGCCTTCCGGATTGAAAAAATAGCGGGGAGTACGCGGCCCACCATAGATATTGTCCATGCTGGCAAGCATCTTTCGCTCACCAGTGCCAACCTCTTCTACAACGATGCTCTTGTCCGGGGCTTTATAAGTTACAACGCCGCCACAGGTATAGCCCTGATTTTTAATTTTCTCTATGAGCTTTCGGCATACTGTGGTCTTGCCACTCCCTATGGCGCCGGTAACAATAATAACCATGCCTCGCTCAAACCGGTGGGTGACAGCTGAGTCCTTACTTCTTTTTCTGCGCCAGGCCGGCAAGGATTAGCTCAGGCGTTATCGGCATATCCTTGACCCGCACGCCAACGGCGTTATAAACGGCATTATAGATGGCTGGCGCTATGCCGATGGTGCCGCTTTCCCCAACGCTCTTGGCGCCAAACGGCCCGGTAGGCGTTGGCTCCTCGATGAGTATTACGTCAAACTCGGGCACATCCATGGTTGAGGCGACCTTGTAGTTGGTGAAATTGGTGCTCTCCAGGACTCCCGTCTTCTGGTTGATGGCGAAGTCTGAGTGTAGCGCCCAGTCTATGGCCTGTATGCCGCCCCCCTGCACCTGCCCTTCCGATGTAATGGGATTTATCGCCCTGCCGATATCCTGGCCAGTTACCACCTTAAGCAGCTTCACCTCCCCGCTCTCCGTGTTTACCTCTACCTCTGCGAAGGCTGCCTGGAAGGGAAAGGCGTTGCTCGTCGGCTGCCAGGCATACTTGGCCGATATATTGGAGAAATTGTCAGCGTCATACATCGCCTGCCAGGTTACCTCGGCAATGGAGATTTTCTTCTCCCCTGTTTTCTTTAAATAAATTTGTCTGTCCCTCGCATCCATCTCCTCAGCAGGTACGCCGGTTATCAACGATGCCCTCTCCAGCAGCTTTTGCTTGGCCAAACGGGCTGCCCCCAAGACGGAGTTGCCGATGATATAGCACGACCGGCTGGAATACTGTCCGGTATCGTAGAGGGTGATATCGGTATTGCCGCTAACTATATGGATATCTTCAGCACGTACCCCGAGCTCTTCGGCGGCAATCTGCCCCAGCGAGGCCAAGACCCCCTGGCCGAAGTCGCATGCGCTCACCACCAGGTTAGCCGAGCCGTCTTCGTTAAACTTGATGAAGACGCTGCTGTGCTGGAAATCATAGGGG
>CAYWUK010000208.1:0-2769 GCA_964461475.1 uncultured Dehalococcoidaceae bacterium | reverse complement strand
GGCTTGACCGCGCCGCCAAGATGTATGCGCTGGCCAAGGGTATGGGATGCGCCGGGGCCCATGTCGGCGGATATAATGTTACTTACGAAATGGTGGAGTACGTCATTGAAAAGGGAGGGGAGCTAGCCTCTGGATGGGAATCTCTGGTGGCAGATTTCGATTACCCGCAGCCGAACGGCTTTTACTTTTTTGAAAAGGACGCCAAGACTGGCCTGAACACGGAGAAGCCCACCGCCAGGACGGAAAAGGCGGCGCGCCCTCCCATCTATGAATTTTCCAGGATTGCTCATGCCACTATCTTCGAGCCTAAGAGCGTCGTATTTAAGTCGCTGCGGCCTGCGGCGAAGTGGATTGATTCCTCGCCGGCGCTTAAATCGGCCTTCGGCAGGTGCGAGCACCTGAGCAAGGTGGCCCTTTTTGAGTGCCAGAATTGCGGCGACTGCTCTCTGTTTGATGTGGCTTTCTTGTGCCCCCTGTCCCAGTGCCCCAAAAATCAGCGCAATGGCCCCTGCGGGGGCAGCTATGAGGGATGGTGTGAGGTATATCCGAACGAGAGAAAGTGCATCTGGGTGAGGGTTTACGAAAGGCTGAAGGGACACAAAAAAGAAGATACGATTAAAGACTACATCGTTCCCCCTTGTAACTGGGAACTGAACGCTACTCCGTCATGGCTCAACTTTTATCTGGGGCGGGACCATACGGCCAAGAGGCTGGGGATAAAGCCGCCCGAGGACAAGCATCCCTCGGAGAAGGCCGATGATGCCAAGGGGACGCCAAAGCCAACGCAGGCCTGAGCGTTCTCGTCTATTCTGTTATCGCCAGAGCGATGGCAGCGTTGCCGGAAACACTCTTCAGCAGGGAGTCCAGGCTGATTCGCTCCTTCGGCGTATGGGCCAGGCCTTCTTCCCCCGGGCCGTAGCCGATGGTGGTGATGCCCATTTTCCCGGCGGTATGGCTGCCGTCGGTGCCGAAGTCCCAGAAGGTGAATTTTATCTCCTGCCCTAACTCGCGCAGCGCCTGACATGCCTTCGCCACGTCGGGGTTCTCTTTGGGGGTGAGCCAGGTGGTCATCAATTTCTTCGCCAGCGTCCTCATGCCGGTGTAGCTCACCTCCTCTACCTCGCGTATCTTAGCCGACCCCTTGAATTCGGCGTCGTTCTTGCCGATTTCCTTTATAATCCCCTCTATCTGCGCCACCGCCTGTTCCGGCGTCTCGCCGGGGCTGAAGCGCCTGTCCAGGCTGACGGTGCACAAGTCGGGGATAACGCTGAGCCGCCCCGGGCTGCATGATATTATGGTGAGGCTTATGGTGGACTTGCCCAGCAGCTCGTGGCTGGGCAGGGTGGCATCCAGCGCCTGGACTCTGGCGACTACGGGCAGCATCTTGTAAACGGCGTTTATGCCGCGCCAGGGGGCGCTGCCGTGGCTGGTGCGCCCGATGGTGGTAACCTCCAGCTCAACGCGTCCCTTGTGGCCGAGGCTTATCTTGAGGTCGGAGGGCTCTCCCAGCACCACGAAATCAAATTTTATGCCCTTTCGGGCGAAGGCCACATCGCAGAGGTAGGCCATACCCACGCACTCCGCCGGCTCCTCCTGGACTACGCCGGTAACGATGATGTCTCCCCGGTGAGGCAGGCCGAGCTTTTTAACCAGGGCGGCGGCATAGACCTGCGCGGCGATGGCTCCCTTCATGTCGCAGGCGCCCCGACCGTAGAGGTATCCTCCGTCAACGGCGCCTCCGTAAGGCTCGTGCTCCCAGGTCTCCAGCCTGCCTGCGTCCACCTGGTCCATATGGCCGTTGAACATTATGTTCTCGCCCTTGCCGCTCCCTTTTATAATCCCGGCCACATTGCCCATCTCGTCGCGGAATACCTCATCGTAGCCCAGCTTTTCCATCTCCTTTATGATGAGGTCGACCACTCCGCCTTCCTGTCCGCTTACGCTCGGCGTCTGCACCAGCTTTTGCAGAAAAGAGGTGACATCGTCGGCAGCCCGGGCGCTGGCCTCTTTTATTGCTGTAATTGACATAATACCTCCCACAAAAGTAGATTTAATCGCTATTTGTCTGGCACGCCTGTTTAATTGTGTCAATTATCTATCTTTTTGGCAGCGGCGTCAACGCTCTATTGAACTTGCTTATACTTGACACGTGGGCTGAGGCACTGATAAATTAGTATTAGCTTCCGATGAGCAAAAGGTGAGATGAAAGGCGGATGTAGGATTTGAAGGTTAAAGTCTCGGTGCTGCCGGCGGGTAAAAACCTGAGCTTGAAGCCGGGCACTAACCTCCGCACGGCCTTGATTGAGGTTGGCTTCCCCCTTAACTCGCCGTGCGCGGGACAGGGCACCTGTTTGAAATGCAAGGTGCAGGTTTCCGGCATCAGCTACAAGCTCACCGAGCTGGAGCGGGAGAAGCTTTCCCAAGGGGAGATTAGCGCTGGCTGGCGTCTTGCCTGCCAGGTCGCTGTGGATGAGGCGGGCGAGGTTAGCCTGCCGACGGTGGAGGTCTTGCGGGCAAAGGCGAGTTTCGGCCTCCTCGGTGAGGAAATCCATCTGCAACCGAACGTCACCCGCAGGATTTTTGACCTCGCTGCGCCTGCCCTGAGCGACCAGCGTGCGGACTGGGACCGTCTTGCTGGTTACCTTGAGGCCTCGCAGCCTGGCCCGCTAAAGGCGGAGCTTTCATTGCTGAAGGAAGTCCCGGGGCTGCTCCGCGAATTGAATTTCAAGGGAGAAGCTGTCCTTATTGGTAGAGAGGTCGTTGCTCTGG
>CAYWUK010000207.1:0-2776 GCA_964461475.1 uncultured Dehalococcoidaceae bacterium | reverse complement strand
GCATAATATCGTCGAATGCTACACGGGAGCTAATCCAACTGGCCGAGCTGCTGGGTGCGCCGGTGACTACCAGCTATGGCGGCAAAGGCGGTTTTCCCGATGACCATCCCCTGGCGCTGGGCTGCTCTATCGGCGGTAGGGTATATGGCCAGAACCCGATTTTCGATTTCATTGAGGGGTGTGACGTGGCCCTGGTGGTGGGGGCGCGTCTGCCATACAGGGCGACGGTGGGAGTAGGGCTGAAGCTGCCTGAGAAGCTCATCCATATAGACATAGACAGAGGGGTCTTCGGCAAGAATTACCAGACAACAGTGGCTATAAGCGGGGATGCTAAGGCTGCGCTGGGGCAATTGGTGGAGTCGCTCAAGGGTAAAGATGTCGCTAAGTCCGAAGCTTTTGCCAGGGAAGTAAAAGACGTGCAGAGGCGGGTGCGACGGGCTCTGTGGGAAAGCGGTGCCAATCGGCAGGAGGTTATGGAAGCTATCAGAGGCATTATTTCCAGGGACGCCATCATCGTTGCCGACCCCACCGCACCTGCTTACTGGGCGACTCGCGGGATGCCGTGCTATGAACCGAGGACTTATCTCTCGCCTCACGGATGGAGCAGCATAGGCTTTGCTTTCCCGGCCGCCCTGGGGGCGCGGGTGGCACGGCCCGAAAGGGAGGTGATAGTTATCTCAGGGGACGGAGGCTTTCAGCTTAACATGCAGGAACTGGGCACCGCGGCGCAATATGGCCTCAAAGTTGCGCTGCTCCTGTTTAATGACGGGGCCTGGGGGGTGCTCCGTGAAAGGCAGCGGGACTATCACGGCGGACGCTATTACGCCACGGGTCTGGTGAACCCGGACTTTGTGAAGCTTGCGGAGTCCTACGGCTTGGCCGCCAGCCGCGTTCATAGCTGTCGGGAGATGTCTGCTGTTCTGCAGGATGCGCTAAAGAGGAAGGAGTTCCACCTCATAGAAGTCATGACCCCTAAGGGGCTCCCTGAATTTACTTGAGTCATACCAGCATCAAGACAAGCTGGCCTCATAGGTTTATAGCGATAAGTTGATATATTTTCCCCATGTTGGACTTTTAACTCCCAAAGTCATTATTATTAAGTCAGGGGGTGCGATATGAAAATACTGCTCGTATATCCGAATTATCCAGATACCTTCTGGAGCTTTAAATATGCCTTAAATTTTATATCTAAAAAGGCGGCTTTTCCGCCCTTGGGCCTGCTAACCGTGGCGGCAATGCTCCCCGCTGAGTGGGAGAAAAAGCTGGTAGATATGAATGTAACCAGGCTTACCGACGGAGATATCAAATGGGCTGACTATGTCTTTATCAGCGCCATGGTGGTGCAGCGGGATTCGGTAAACGAAGTTATTGCCCACTGTAGAAAACTGAAAACCAAAATCGTTGCCGGTGGCCCTCTTTTTACCACGGGATACGAAGAATTTGATGGAGTAGACCACTTTGTTCTCGGCGAAGCTGAAGTTACAATGCCTTCCTTTCTGGAAGACCTGGAGAAGGGGGCTGCCCGGCATATTTACACATCCAACAAAAGGCCGGACATAAGCCAAACTCCTATTCCACTGTGGTCGCTCATTGATATGAAGGTCTATTCATCAATGAATATTCAGTATTCTCGGGGATGCCCTTTCAATTGTGAATTCTGCGATATTGTCGCACTGAATGGGCATAAACCACGAACCAAAGACAAAGAGCAGGTGCTGGCAGAGCTAGAAGCGCTCTATCATGGGGGCTGGCGGGGCGGCGTGTTTATCGTTGATGATAACTTCATCAGCAATAAGAGGAAGCTGAAGCAGGAGATACTGCCGGCAGTAATCCAATGGAGACAAGGCAAGAAGTATCCCTTTGCCCTGTCTACTGAAGCATCTATAAACCTTGCCGATGATGCCGAATTGATGAAATTGATGGTTGCTGCCGGGTTTAACACCGTCTTCATCGGCATTGAGACGCCCAACGAAGAAAGTCTGGCTGAATGTGCCAAATCGCAAAACCAGAACCGCGACCTGGTGGCTTCGGTCAAGAAGATTCACAATCATGGTCTGGAGGTCCAGGGCGGGTTTATTGTGGGTTTTGATAGCGACCCGCTCTCAATCTTTAAGAAGCAAATCAGCTTCATCCAAAAGAGCGGTATAGTCACCGCAATGGTCGGCCTGTTGAATGCTCCGCCAGGCACAAGGCTATATCAGCGTTTGAAAAAGGAAAACCGCCTCGTAAATGCTTTCACTGGCAACAATACCGACTTTTCCCTCAACTTCATTCCCAAGATGAACCATGAAACGCTCATTAACGGCTACAAGCATATTCTTAATACAATCTATTCTCCGCGGCAGTATTATGAGCGAATAAAAACGTTATTAAAAGAATATAAGCCTCAGGGGAAAGTGGCGGGCAGGCTGGAATTTCACCATATAAGGGCATTGTTCAGGTCCATATGGTTTTTAGGCATCAGAGAAAAAGGGAGAAGATATTATTGGAAGCTATTTCTCTCTACCCTGCTGAAGCAGCCACGGAAGTTCCCCCTCTCAATAAGCCTTGGCGTCTATGGGTATCATTTCCGTAAAGTCGCTAAAAAATACATTGGTTTGCCAGGCAGCTAACATGTTTACGGAAGAAATCGCCCGGTTTGTCAAGGAGATATCATATGGGCAGCTTCCGGCAGAGGCGGTGGAAGCAGGTAAGATAGCCATCCTTGACTGTGTAGGGGTCGCCCTGGCCGGTCGCGAGGAAATTTCGGGCGAGATAGTCAGCGAATACGTCAGGG
>CAYWUK010000206.1:0-2867 GCA_964461475.1 uncultured Dehalococcoidaceae bacterium | reverse complement strand
CCCCACATGTTCGGCACACCCGCTACATATACCCCATTCTGCTGGAGCTGGATAGGCTGAAGATAGACCGGGCCCGCTTCATAGAAGCGCTGCGGGCGGAAAACATCGGCAGCAGCGTCCACTTCATCCCGGTACATCTTCACCCCTACTACCGGAACAGGTTTGGCTACAAACGAGGCGATTATCCCGTGGCCGAATCGGTTTATGACCGCATAATCTCACTGCCGCTTTTCCCTCACATGGCCGACCAGGACGTGCAGGATGTTATAAGCGCCGTAAAGCGCATCGTGGCCCATTACCGCAGGTAGGATAAGATATTGCAAGAGGTATTTAAAATCGGGGACAGGGCAGTGGGGCTCGGGCAGCCTGCCTTCATCACTGCCGAAATCGGGCTTAACCACAACGGCGACCCGGAAATGGCAAAAAGGATGATAAAGGCCGCCGCCGAGGCCGGTGTGGACGCGGTCAAGTTCCAGGTATTTCGCGCCGAATCCTTCATCTCCGGAGACATCGCCAAGTCCAAATACCAGAAGGCGAGGACAGATTCGGACGAGACGCTGTTTGAAATGTGGCACCGCCTGGAGTTATCTACTGAAACGCTGCACGAATTAAGCGATTATGCCCGTTCCCAGGGAGTGCCCTTCTATGCCTCGGCATTCGATTCGCAGAGCGCTGACGTGCTGGCGGAACTGGGGGTGCCTGCCTTCAAAGTCGCCTCCGGCGAGGTGACCAACTTGCCATTGCTACGCGAGGTGGCGAAAAAGCAGCTCCCCATGCTTATGTCCGTGGCCATGGCCTCGGTGGATGAGATTAAAACAGCGCTGGATACCATCAGCCATACCGGAAACAAACGGGTTGCCATCCTGCACTGCGTGGCTAACTACCCCGCCAGGCTGGAAGACGCCAATCTGAAGCGCATAGAAAAGCTGCGCCAGACCTTTGCCCTGCCGGTGGGATATTCCGACCATACCACATCGGTCTGGGCGCCGGCGGCAGCGGTGGCGCTGGGTGCCGTTTTCCTGGAGAAGCACTTCACCCTTGACAAGAACCTGCCAGGCACAGACCATATGCTCTCGGCTGACCCGCTGGAAATGAAAACAATAGTTGACGGAGTGCGCGCGGTGGAGGCAGCACTGGGCAGCGATAAGCTGGAGTTGCTCGAAACAGAGCGGGAAGTGCGCGTTCTGGCTCGCCGGGGGCTGGTAGCCACAAGAGCCATCTCCGCCGGGGCTGTAATCACTAATGATATGGTTGCTGCCAAGCGACCGGCAACAGGAATCGAACCGGCGCAGTTAGAGAACGTAATCGGGCGGACGGCGCGCCGCGATATCGCCGGCGGCGCTCCTATAACCTGGGACGACATCGCTCCGTCGGCGGAGGCTTGATATTGGCACACATCGCGGTCAGGGTGGACGGCGATGCTGGCGCTGAAGCCGGCATGGGGCATGTCTACCGCAGCCTGGCCTATGCGCGCTTGCTTGCAAAAAAAATCACTGATGCCGAAATCCGTTTTTTCATGCGCGGGTTTCCTGAGGGGATTGCCAAGGTGCATGGAGAAGGATTCCACGTTCATCCGCTTCCTGTAAAACCAGCGCAGGCAGATTATGAAGCTGCCCTTAGCGCCTACCGACCTGACCTGCTCGTCGTAGACCTCCCCAAAGGCTCCCCGGAATTAATGTCGGCAGGACGCATGTTCGCGCACGCGATAGTTGCACTTGATGACGTGTGGCCCACTGGCAAAGAGGCAGATGCCATCGTTAACGGCATATTGTGGGCGACTCACTGGCTGCCTGAGCGCGTGGGCAGGGCAAAGGTGTACCAGGGCGTTGAATATCTTACCCTGCGCGAGCAGTTCGCCGTCGCTAACCGCCAGCTCAGACATATCTCTTCTAAAGTAAAGAGGATACTCATCAGCACGGGCGGTGCCGATGGGCGCAGCTTTATGCTACAATTAATGGAAGCCTTAAGGAACCTGCCTTTTGAATGCCAGGTGAATGCGATGATAGGCCCGGCATATACTAACGCTGCCAAAATTAAAAAGGCAGCACAACTTATGTCCGGGCGGGTAAAATTTGCTGTGGTGGAGAATGCTTCTAACATGGCAGACTACCTTATGGCAGCGGATATGGCAATAGTCACCGGAGGCACGGTGATGTTTGAAAGTGCCGCCTGCGGGACGCCGGCCATAATAGTATGCAGCTACGAGCACCAGGTGTCACAGGCAAAATGGTTCCACGAACATGAAATATCGCTCAATTTTGGATATTTCCCGGAAGCAGTTGACCGGAAGCTACTTGCCCATGCTGTTGAGGAATTGGCTGAAGACTTGCCGCGCCGCCAGGAAATGAGCAGCGCCGGCAAGAGATTGGTGGACGGGCGGGGGATATACCGCCTAGTGGATATTATTAAGTCCTTTTTGGATTGACGCTACGCGTATTTACGCGCTGAACACGAGAAGTAAAAAATGATAAAAATCATCAACTTGAAAGACAGAAGCCCCGATATCCTGGAGCCTCTCATCAAGAAATACCGCTACACACCATACTGGTATATTCCAGGCATTGAGGAAGAGAGTCGGCGCAACCTGCTACGCCACCGGCTGAAAGAGTCCTGGAACAGGGATACCACCTGCACCCTCGGCGCAATGATTGGCGATTCGCTGGCCGGATCCCTGCACATGAACAAACTGGACTGGGACTCTGAGCACTTCGGCTTTGACGTAATCAAGCTCAACCACATAATGGCGGACTCCCACCATGCCGCCAACATGGAGATACTTGAAGCCCTCCTCAGTTCTGCAAGGCAAGAGTTCGCTAAAAGCAATGCCACCGCCGTTCATGCCCAGCTGTCCATGGATGAAATACACC
>CAYWUK010000205.1:0-2883 GCA_964461475.1 uncultured Dehalococcoidaceae bacterium | reverse complement strand
GTTCTTCACGTCCCCTGTTGGGCAAGGCAGCAATCTCCGCCCTCATCTGCACCCTTGAATCACCCCCACCGCCGCCAATGGCCGCCATTATAGCCGCGTATTCTGAGGCTGGTATTTCACTGGATACCAGGTAATCGCGGACGCTGGCGAGCGTTTGCTTCAGTTCCCCCTTTATCAGCTTAAATTCATTCTCCAGACCATCCAGTTGCTTATCTCTTTCTCCTTCTGTCTTGCCTTTTTCGTTCCCCTTCTTACCCGTTTCTTCAACCATGAGGTCATACCCCCTTTTTTAAATCGCTTAAAGCCTTACAGCTTTTACTCTTCAGAATCCACTTCAGAATCCTTTTGAGCGCGGACCACTTCCTTCCTTTCCGCATCCCATTCGGCATAGAGGTCATCCAGCCTCTCCCTCTCCAGGTCATTGGGAATGGGGGACTCCGCTTCCATGACAAAGGTGCGAATATCATACAGGATGCCCCTCAATTCGTTCTTAACCGACCTGAATTCCTCCTCCAAGGCTTTCATCCTATCTTCTGTAGTCATAAAATCACCTCACATTTGCGCAGATTTAAACAACGTCTCTGCCAGCGTCGGCAGGAGAATAAGGCTCGCCCCCGAAACGCTGGCAGTAATGGCCAGATTGTAAAGTATCTTAAGCTTGCTGCCGCCATCAGCCAGGCTGGGAACGACGGCATTGGCCACGGTAAATAAAATAACCAGAGGTATCACCAGGGTATGCATAATCTCCAGTCCAGAGAGATTAAAGCTGCTAAAAGTGCTGATTGAAGGCGCACCAGATACATTAGGCAGCACCTCTTGAGCATGGCTCACCATGCCGGCAAAGGCCATTATTACCTCGGTAATAAACACCAGCAGCACCACAATCGAACCATGCATGGCTATGCACAGCCAGCGAAAAGGACTGGATACCGTCTTTCGCCTGGCGCGGAGCAGGGCGACCTTGCTGGCAAATAGCGAAGCCTGCTGCCCGGCCTGGCCGGCTGCCCCACCCAAATCTATGGCATCATAGAACATGCCGACGCTGCGGTTAGCCAGCTCGCTGCCGGTCTCATCAATGAACCGCGACCAGCATAGCCTGGACCTGATGCCGGCGGCAAGCCGGGTGTGAAGCCGCTTTACCGTAACCCTCAGCACGTTTATTGAGTTAAAGTCAATCCGTGCCAGGCCGGCACCCACCGTTGTGCCCAGGGCAGCGCAGACGCTGCCTAACGACCTCAAGAATGTGCCCACCTCGCCATCCCTCTTGGCCACCTTGCCATCATCTCTATTCATGAGAAAGCCTACCGGGAAGACCATGACTGCCGTAGCCAGCAATGCCCAGCCCAGGTTTGATGATATCATGAAAGTAACGGCGCTAATGGCCGCGGCAATGGGCAGGGTAAGCCTGAAAAGCTTTATTGCGAGCTTCTGCTCCTTTGAGCCGGGGTGGCTCAGGACCACGGACTCTTTTGGCGACACCAGATATATCAGCCAGACCCCTACGCCGGTAGTCATGATGGCAATAAACGCCATCCCGATGATGAGCCCCGTCTCTATCTGCCATATCATGGTGGATACTATGCCGATGATGATAACCAGCACTGCCGACAGGATGAGAGAGACATAGGCATCCGTCCACATCTTCATTGTCTCTATCTTGCGTCCGTATTCATTGTCGTAATTCTCCGCCTGAGCCTCCATCTCCCTGGTTAAGAACTCAGCCTCGGGCTCGCCGGATATGAGCGAGCTGGAAAAGCGCAGAAGCAACCCCTTTATCTCCTCCTCCTCGGCCGTTTCTCCCACCAGACGGCAGGCGCGGGCGTAATCGTATTTCAGCCTCTTAGAGGTGAGCTCAATCCTTTTAAAATATTCCGCGGAGGAACAGGGAAGCGTGGCAGCACGCTCAAATATCTGGTTGCGCGGCACACCCGAGGCGGCTATAACTGCCATATACGATAGCTGATAGAGAAGGTCAAAGCTCAGGGCGCGTTTGTTGCTCCTTTTCTTCTTGCCGCCCGACGACCCCCTCAGTCTCTGTATAATCTTCTCCAGCATGGTGATGTCCTTCCTTATACTTACGCTACGCTTCTATCCTGGTCTGGTCTGCCGCGTCCAGGGCGCTATCGTCTATCCTTATCTGCATGTATCCGGGCTGGTCAGGCCCGTTGCTATCTGCCTCGCCGTAGTAGACAACCTCAAGGTAATCGCTATCGTCAACCACGGCATAGCCGGGGAAGTCATAGGTGGCGCTCTTAGTCAGCCACATGTCCGCCTCTTCTTTGGTCAGATAGGCTTTAGCCTCGTTGGAGGCTATCGTGGTTCTAACCGTGCCATCCGACTTCATTATCAATATGTCAATATTGAAGTTGACATCATTATCCTTAATCTTGTTGAAGCCATCGGTGCGGCAGCGGTAATAGACCGTCCAGGTTGACGCCGGAATCTGGCTTATCCCGGCCAGAGGAATTAAGTGTTTTGCCAGCCTGGATGACTCATCCTCATCATAAAGCACCTTCCTATCAGGTGTTTTAGCTTCAAATAAATCAGTTGTCTCCGTCATGGCGGCACCATCGGCGGTTTTCCATTCCCTGAGCTGGAAATACCTGCTGCCGGCGATGGTGGCGTTATCAGAATGCGGGGTAAGCAGGGTATAAGGGGTTACAGGCAAAGAGATGGAGGCCTGACTGCCGTTAGGAGAAGCAACGAATATGTCTGCGCTGCTCCCTTCGCGCGGGGCTGGATTCAGCAGGGCGTCAATCACCATCTCTTCCCCGTGGTTCAGTATCCCCGGCTCAAAAGCCTCCACCTGGCCCCCCTGGTAAATCTCGGTCTTCCGCCATTCGTTGTCGGCCAAAGCCCCGCTGGCATAAGGCAGCCATACCA
>CAYWUK010000204.1:0-2892 GCA_964461475.1 uncultured Dehalococcoidaceae bacterium | reverse complement strand
TTTAACCAATTGTCATTGCGAGGAGCGCAGCGACGAAGCAATCACTATTTATCGCGTTATGGGATTGCTTCGCTCTGCTCGCAATGACACGAAAGAGCAACCAAATGTAAATAAAACCTGGACTTTTACCTCTTGTTTAGCTTTTTTTGTTGGGGTAGAATATACAGAATACTTGGTAAAGTTGATATGATTCGGGGCGTGTAATGTCGCTGAATGACGAGAAATTAGTAAGGCTGAAACAGATGCGTAGTGAGCAGGCGATAGCGCTGGCGATGAGAGGTCAGTGGCGCCAGGCGATAGAGGTCAATAATAGCATAAAAGAGGACTTCCCCCAGGATGTGGATGCCCATAACCGGTTGGGCAGGGCCTACATGGAGCTGGGGGAGTATGCGCAGGCAAAAGAAGCTTACAGACACTCTCTGGAGCTTGACCCTTATAACATCATTGCCAAGAAGAACCTCCAGCGCCTGAGCTATTTGAAGGAATCGGCCAGGCCGGAGGGGGAAACGGATAAAAGGGTGGAGCCGCAGCATTTTATTGAGGAGATAGGCAAGGCGGGGGTCATCGTTCTTTCTAACCTGGCTCCGCGGGAGGCGCTGGCGCGGATGGTGGCCGGAGATAAGGTCTACTTGAAGGTGAAAGGGCCGGCCCTTGTGGCGGAGGACAGTCATGGGGAGTACCTGGGACAGGTTGACCCCAGGCATGCCCAGCGCCTGATAAAGTTGATGGAGGGGGGCAACCGATATACAGCGGCGGTTGTCAGCTCGGCCGAGCAGATGCTGGCGATTATTATCCGGGAGGTATATCAGGACCCGAGCCAGCTGGGGCGGCTTTCCTTCCCGCCGAAGGGACTGGAAGAGGTCCGGCCATATGTCAGCGACAGGATGATAAAGATGGAGTCGGAATATGAGGAGGAGGGGGAGGAAGAGTCTGGCTATACCATCATAGGGGGAGACGAGATAGAGGTGTTGGCTGAAGAGTCCTCCGATGTTGATGATTCGGCCAGAGATGAAGATTAGTAGAGATGAAGAGTAGGGGGTATACGTTAATATGTCTTTAGGCATAGTCAAACCGGTAAATATAGAAGACGAGATGCGGAACTCGTATCTTGATTACGCGATGAGCGTAATCGTTTCGCGGGCTTTGCCCGATGTACGAGATGGGTTGAAGCCGGTGCACCGCCGCATCCTCTATGCCATGAACGATATGGGGCTGAGGCATAGCGGCCCGCATAAGAAGAGCGCCCGCATCGTGGGCGAAGTCCTGGGTAAATACCATCCCCACGGCGATGCCTCGGTCTATGATGCCATGGTGCGCATGGCGCAGGATTTCTCCATGCGCTATCCGCTTGTGGATGGGCAGGGCAATTTCGGCAGCGTGGACAACGACCCTCCGGCCGCCATGCGCTATACCGAGGCACGCCTGGCCATGATTGCCGAAGAGACCCTGGTTGATATTGATAAAGATACCGTGGACTTTATGCCCAATTTTGATGACAGTCTGAAGGAGCCCACGGTACTGCCCACGCGCTTGCCCACCCTGCTGCTTAACGGCAGCTCGGGGATTGCCGTGGGGATGGCGACCAACATCCCTCCCCATAATCTGGGCGAGGTATGCGATGCCATTTCTTACCTCATTGACAGTCCCGAAGCTACTATCGATGAGCTCGGCAAGTTCATCAAGGGCCCCGATTTCCCCACCGCTGGCATCATCCTGGGGTATGATGGCATCAAGAGCGCCTACACTACCGGCCATGGCAAGGTGGTGGTTCGGGCGAAAACCCATGTCACCACTCTCCCGGGCAGCGGGCATCGCCAGATGATAGTGACCGAGCTTCCTTACCAGACCAACAAGGCGGAACTGGTGGAGAATATAGCAGGGCTGGTCAGGAACAAGAAGATTGAGGGCATCAGCGAGCTGCGCGACGAATCAGACCGTCAGGGTATGCGCGTTGTCATTGAGCTGAAGAGAGAAGCCCAGCCGCAGCAGGTGCTCAACAACCTTTACAAACACACCACCATGCAGCAGTCCTTCTTCGTGAACATGCTGGCCCTGGTGGACGGGCAGCCCAGGGTCATCAGCCTGAAGGAGGCGCTTCAGCATTATATAGGTTTCCGCCGTGAGGTTATCACCCGGCGCTCCCGCTTTGAGCTGAAAGAGGCTAAAGCCAGGGCCCACATACTGGAGGGGCTGAGGATTGCGCTGGACAACATCGATAACATAATCGCCACTATCCGCAAGTCTGAGACGGCTGAGGTGGCTCGTAAAAACCTCATGACCATCTTTAGCTTAACGCAGCTCCAGGCGCAGGCTATTCTGGACATGCAGTTGCGCCGGCTGGCCAATTTGGAGCGCAAGAAGATACTTGATGAATACGCCGAGGTAGTGAAGAAAATAGCTTACCTGGAGGGTCTCCTGGCCAGCCCGAAGCGGATACTGCTGCTGATAAAGGATGAGGCGGCTGAGCTTAAAACCAAATACGGAGACCCGCGCCGCACCGAGATTGTAGACCAGAGCACTTTTGAGTTTACCGAAGAGGATTTAATCCCGCATCAAAGGGTGATGGTAACGCTCAGCGAGAGGGGTTTTATCAAGAGGATACCCTCCCGCACCTATACGCCGCAGCATCGCGGCGGCAAGGGCATTATCGGCATGATAACCCGCGAAGCCGATACAGTGAGGCTGCTGACGGTGGCTGACACTCATGATAATCTGTATTTCTTCACCAACCGCGGCAAGGTCTTTTACCTCAAGTGCCATGAAATCTCCGGGGACAGCAGCCGCACGGCCAAAGGCACCGCCATAATTAATTTGATATCGATTGCCGACGGCGAAAGGGTTACGGCCATGGTGTCCACCACCGATTTCATGCCTGATACCTATATGGTAACG
>CAYWUK010000203.1:0-2896 GCA_964461475.1 uncultured Dehalococcoidaceae bacterium | reverse complement strand
GGGCTCCAAAGGCAAGATAAGGCTGCGCGGAGGAGAAATAAACGAGGTGCTGGTCAAGGGCTCGCGCTGGGCGGTGGAGAAGGGTTACGGCCGGGCGGAAGACCTGGAGACTACCGAGGAAAGGGGCGAGATGGCCGGCGCTGACCCCCAACGTGTCAGTGGCAGGGCAAAAGAGCGCGGCACGCCTCAGATGGGCACACTGGGCTCGGGGAACCATTTCCTTGAGGTGGCACTAGTGGACCAGATATATGAGGCAGAGTCCGCCAGCGCCATGGGCATAAACCAGCAGGGGCAGGTGATGCTTCTCATCCATTGCGGCTCGCGCGGCCTGGGACACCAGGTGGCCGATGATTATGTAAAGGACATGGTGAGGATAATGCCGAAGTATGGCATTGAGCTGCCCGACCGCCAGCTTGCCTGCGCCCCGGTGAAGTCGCCGGAAGGGCAGGCCTACCTCGCTGCCATGCGCTGCGCCGCCAACTACGCCTGGGCCAACCGCCAGTGCATCACACACTGGGTGAGGGAGTCCTTCTGCCAGGTCATGAACAAATCTGCACAGGACGCCGGCCTGGAGCTCATATACGATGTAACCCACAACATAGCCAAGATAGAGGAGCATGATATAGACGGTCGCAGGGAGAAGCTGTGCGTGCACCGCAAGGGCGCCACCAGGGCTTTCCCGGCGGGCCACCCGGACGTGCCCAGGCGATACTCAAAGACAGGGCAACCAGTCCTCATCCCCGGGGATATGGGGCGGCTGTCATATATTCTGGTAGGGACGGAGCAGGCGATGAAGGAGACCTTCGGCTCTACCTGCCACGGCGCCGGCCGGGTGCAGAGTCGCGCCGCTGCTAAAAAACAGCAAAGCGGCAGGGAGGTGCTCGCAGCATTGCAGTCCCGCGGCATAGCGGTCCGCACCGGCAGCCTCGCCGGCCTCGCCGAGGAAGCCTCAGAGGCATACAAAGACGTCACTCAGGTGGTGGGGGTTGCCCATGGCGCGGGCATATCCAGGATTGTGGCCAGGACCAGGCCCATCGCGGTGGTGAAGGGCTGAAGCCAGCCTATCTATTGGAACAAGAACTTTCCGGCTTCCTTCAACCTGCTAAGCCCCTTAAGCTCGTAGGGGAACATGGGCAACTCCGTTATGGGCAGGCCGGAGCACCTGCTGTGGATAATCTCAAGGTAACCTTTTTGCTGCCCGGCCTTGGCCATCAGGAAAGCCGAGCCGTCCGCCATTACCACGTTATTGACTATCAACTGCCTCACCCGCAGGCTATACTTATTCAATTCACTGAAGATGCCCTCAAGCTGCTCAACCGCCAGCGCCTCCGGGATAACGACCATGTTGAACCTCACCTCGTCGCGCAGGAAGTCTATATTTTCCGCCGATAGCCGCTCCCATCTCCTGAGGATATCCAGTATCGGCTCGCGGCTGCTCTGCCCCAGCTTCAGCCTGGAATAGATTCTCGGGGCCATCCGCAAATGTTTGCCCAGCAGGGCAGGCGTCTGCAGCAGGGTGAGCGTCTGCCCAAGCGGCGCGGTATCCCAGACTATGGCGTCGTAATCGCCCTTCCGGCTCAACTCCCTGATATAGTCAACCATGAATTCCTCGCTCAGGCCGGGCAGTATGGAAGTCATGAACTCAACGAACTCCTCGTAGTCGATGGACACGAAGGAGGAAAAGACCTCGTAGACCTCCCTGCCGAACTTCTCGTTCCACATCTGCCTCACCTCCCCCTCGCCAAGTTCGCTGATATACAGACCCTCCCGCACCATGGCCGGCTTCGCGCCGCTGCATATCTCAAATATATGCGCCAGCGAAGGGGTGGCATCGGTTGAGATGACCAGAGTCCGCTCGCCCGAGGAAGCATGTTGCAGGGCGGCAGCCGCGGCGCAGGTGGTTTTGCATACCCCGCCCTTGCCCACAAACATGGTGATTTTGCTATGAGCCATCAAGAGCACTCCAACTTAAGAAGCCACTTCAAACTCTATCCGCTTGGGCAGCTATTTGTCAATTCAGCAACCTCACAGCTTGCAAAAGCCGGCGCTGAATATATATTATGGGATTGTCTATGCACCGTCTGATTGATTCGCACGCCCATTTAGAGGAAATAGGAAATCTGGAAAAGGCCATTGCCCGGGCCAGGGAGGCCGGCCTCGTTGCCATAATAGCGGTAGGCTCCGACTATGAGTCTAACCAGAAAGCCCTCCAGTTCGCCCAGCTTTACAAAGGCTTCGTCTATGCGGCGCTGGGATGGCACCCGTGGCGGATAAAGGTCGCAGCAATAGACGATAATCTGGCCTTCATTGAGGCCAACATAGAGCAGGCGGTCGCCATAGGCGAGGTGGGGCTGGACTACCACAAGGGCGTGAGGAAGGTGACGGAAAAAGACCTGCAGAAGAGCGTGCTCAAGGAGTTGCTACAGATAGCCAGGGCACACGGCAAGCCAGCGATAATCCATTCCCGCTATGCCTGGAGAGACGCGCTTACCGTCGTTGAGGAGGCGCAACTGGAAAAGGCGGTGTTCCACTGGTACACCGGCCCTTCCAGCGTATTGAGGGACATAGTCTCCCGGGGATATTTCCTCTCCGCAACCCCTGCCGTTGAATACCACGAAGAACACCGCAGGGCGATAAAGGAGTGCCCACTGGAGAGGCTGCTCCTTGAGACGGACTCCCCGGTGATTTACCAGCGGGGGAGCGAGTATGAGTATGAAGCCAGGCCCGCCGACGTCCTGAGAAGCCTGAAAGGGGCAGCCGACATGAAGCACATTAGCGAGGTTGAAGCTGCCGAAGCAACCACCAATAATGCTTTAAGGTTCTTTCGCCTGCAAAATTAAGTACTTTTCTCCCTGAAATTTAACAAAAACCTATTGACCAACTGCCTGCAATGTGC
>CAYWUK010000202.1:0-2907 GCA_964461475.1 uncultured Dehalococcoidaceae bacterium | reverse complement strand
GGTATAGAGCAGCTTGCGCGGTATTTCCGAGCCAAGGATGGTGTGAGGAGTTACCTCCCAGTTTTCCCGGTCTTTCTCGCGCACCACTGTGTTCTTCCAGCGGTCAAACTCTTTGTTCAAGTCCTTCAGCACCCCGGCATTGTACAACGGGGTGCGCTTCTTGTCCGTCAACTGCTTTTCCAGTACTTCTCTGGTAGTCTTTTCAGCAGCCATATTTGCCCTCCTTGTCGCTTAAGCTAATTTGCCCGGCCACCCTGGGCTAGTCGCGGGTGATGGCGCGGGCGATGGTCATGCGCTGCATCTCCGAAGTGCCCTCATATATCTCGGTCAGCCTGGCGTCCCTGAGGTACCGCTCCAGTGGATAGTCTTTGGTGTAGCCGTAGCCGCCGTGAATCTGAATCGCCTTGTTGGTCACGAAACTGGAGGCCTCGGAGGCATAGAGCTTGGCCATGGCCGCCTCCTTAAGAAAGGGCAGCCCCTGGTCGCAGAGATAGGCAGCGTAGTAGGTCAGCAGCCGCGCCGCTTCAATCTGGGTGGCCATATCGGCCAGCATCCACTGTATTGCCTGAAAGTTGACGATGGGCTGGCCGAACTGCTGGCGCTCCTTAGCATAGGCTATGGCGGCATCCAAGGCGGCCTGTGATATGCCCACGGCTTCGGCGCCCACCGTAATTCGGCTCAGGTCCAGCGCTTCCAGGGCTATTCTCAACCCCCACCCCTCCTCACCGAGCCGGTTCTCCTCGGGGACGAAACAGTCGGCGAAGACGAGCTCCGTCGACGACAGGCCACGAAAGCCCATCTTATTCTCGTGCTTACCCACCGAAAATCCTGGCGTGCCCTTTTCCACGATGAAGGCGGTTATCCCCTTATGGCGCAGGGATTTATCAACGGTGGCGAACACCACCGCCATCCCCGCCTCCTCGCCGATACTGATAAACTGCTTGCCGCCGTTGAGCACATAGCCGCCGCCCCTCCGCGTGGCTGTGGTCTCCATGGCGGCGGGGTCGCTGCCAGCGCCAGGCTCGGTCAGGCCGAAGCAGGCCATCAGTTCCCCCCTGGCGTGGGGCGGCAGGTACTTCTGCTTTTGCTCCTCGGTGCCATGCATCATCACCGGGGCTATCCCCAGCGATAAGCTGACGCGAAAGTAAGCGGCGATGGCGGCCGAGGCATGCGCCAGCTCCTCGATGGTGATGCAGAACTCAATATGTCCCTTGCCGCTGCCGCCATATTTCTCTGGGATGGTCAGCCCCATAAGCCCCAGGGCGGCTATCTTCTTCACTTCCGCGGCAGGATATTCGTTGGTCTCGTCAACCCGCGCCGCCGCCGGCTCCAGCTCCTTTGCGGCGAAATCTCGCAGCATCGTCTTAAGCATTTTCTGGTCTTCGCTCAGCGTAAAGTCCATCTTACCTCCTGATAAAACAGCTCTTATCCCTGCGAGCCGCCGCCTTGCAGCTGACATATCTCTCTGGCGATGCGATTGCCGATATCCAGGGTGGCGGCATGCGGGGTGGTCTTCCCCTGCAATATGGCAGCAACGAGTTTATCCAGATATTCGCCCTCGTCAACGCCGTTAATGAAATCCCTGAAGAAGCTTTCCATGGCATCAAGCAGCTCCAGTTTCGTCCTCTCCCTTTGCCGTTTCTGCATCCCTCCGCTGGAAACGAGGAATTCGCGATGGCGGGAGATTTCCCCACCCAACTCCAGGGTTCCCTTATCATAGATTGCCTCGGTCAGGACTATCGGCGGCCGCCAGCCGCCGGGCGGGCAGGGCTTCATCGCCAGCATAGCCTCCAGTTCCGCCTTGATATTGTCCGCCCCCTCTTTATCCGCCTTATTGACGACGAAGATGTCCGCCGCCTCAAGGATGCCGGCCTTCATCATCTGGATTTCATCGCCGGAGCCCGGCGTCAGGACGACGAGGGTGGTATCAGCCGCCCTGGTGATATCCATCTCTATCTGCCCCGAGCCCACCGTCTCCACCAGGATGATGTCTTTGCCCATGGCATCCATGACATGTATGACGCTTAAAGTCGCTTTGGACAGTCCGCCCACCCAGCCCCTCGTCGCCAGGCTGCGGATGAACACCTCTTTGTCCGCAGTATGCTGCTGCATCCTCACCCTGTCCCCCAGTATCGCCCCGCCGGTGAATGCGCTTGAAGGGTCAACGCCAATAACGCCGACCTTCAACTTTTCTTTCCTGAAGTAGTTGATAAGGTTATCGGTTAAGGTGCTCTTGCCAGCCCCGGGGGAGCCGGTTATGCCGACTATGTAGGCTTTGCCAATATGAGGATAGATGGCATTCATTTCCTCAAGCGCGTCTGGCGCTCCATTCTCTATGCTGCTGATGAGGCGGGCAGCGGCCTGAACATCGCCGGACAATACTTTCTTCGCCAGTTCCATCCTCAATACCCCAGATGCCAATGCATTATTTGGCAACACTTTTGCAGAACGGCTATTGCTTCTTCCCGTATTTTTCGCGCAGCTCGCGCTTGAGGACCTTGCCCATGACATTGCGGGGAAGGCCGTCCGCGAAAACCACAGACCTGGGCCGCTTGTAGCTGGCCAGCTGGGCCCGGCAACATTCTATCAACTCTTCCTCAGTGGCTGTTTTTCCATCCTTGAGGACTACCACGCACACAGGCACCTCACCCCACTCCTCGTCAGGGACGCCGATTACCGCGCATTCGCTGACTTTGGGGTGGGAATGCAGCACGTTCTCCACCTCCTCGGGCGAGATGTTCTCCCCGCCCCGGATAATCATATCCGTGGCGCGGCCCGCCAGGAAAAAGTAGCCACCCTCATCAACATAGCCCATATCGCCGGTATGCACCCAGCCGCCCTTGTCTATCGTCTTTTCCGTCTTCTCCTCGTCCTTCCAGTAGCCGGTCATCACCCGCGGCCCCCTGG
>CAYWUK010000201.1:0-2924 GCA_964461475.1 uncultured Dehalococcoidaceae bacterium | reverse complement strand
ATTGAAGACCTGGCGGTAGAAGGGACTGACGTTGTCTATGCTCTGGACAGCGACGGCGATGTGGCTAAATCGCCCTCCTCTGGCCTTGCCTGGGCGGCGGCGAAGCCAACAGGACTTGATAGCGGCGCAACTATAATAAGCGTTGGTGCCGGCACGCTGCTGGTAGGCAGCCAGAATGGCTATGTGGCATTTTCCACCAACGGCAGCTCTTCCTGGGTCAAGATGCGAGAACAAATCCAGCATGGGGCGGGCAGGGTACAGCTGGTGGCCGATGAGAATTTTGCCAGTAACCACATTATCTACGCCGCCAGCGATAAGTCCGGGCAGAACGTCGTGCGGGGAACGATGAGTGCCGGTAGCATCTGGCCAGACATCTTTAAGGGTGGCTTACTCGGTGGAGTTTCCGGACTTGTCATGGCTGGTGGAAAGCTCTATGCCCTGGAATCCGGCTCAACTGGCGGGCAAAGTAAGCTCTGGCAATGCTCTTCGCCGACCACGGCAACCTATTATTCATCAAGCTGGACTTCATGGTCCACTGCCAGTGCCCTCAATGCCACCCCCCGCGCGTTGAAGAAGAGCTCGGGGGGCAAGTTCTGGGCGGTGAAGACCAGCGGAAGCAACGCTCTGTTCAGCTTTACCGATGTCCTCACCGAGCTGGCATTAAGGACGCCGGCGCAGGGGGCTGCCGTCCCGGTAAATGCGTTCACCGGCACGGTCGGCTCTGTAGTCTTCAGCTGGCTGCGGCCCTTTGCTGCCACCGAATATAAGCTGTACATCGCTTATGACGAAAGGTTCACCAAGATAGTTGCCGCAATACCCGTGGTGAACGACCAGTCGCAGGTCTATTTCATAGTCGGCACCGATGAGACTGCCGATGCCACGTTTGGCTTTAGCCCCGGGAGAACATACTACTGGAGGGTGCAGGTGACCAATCCTTTTCACGATATTTATTCCCTGGCTCGCACCTTCACCGTTGCGCCTATGGCGACGCAGATTGTTGACCTGCTGGTGCCGGCCAATGGCAGCACTGGCGTCAGCCGCTTGCCGTCTTTCTCATGGAGCCCGCTGGCTGGTACCAGCAAGTACCGCTTTGTGCTGGCTGATAACGTAGGGCTGGCTTCGCCCATAGTTGACGTTGAGACCGGCGTTAGTGGCTTTGCCGTGAGCCATGAGCTTGATTATGGCAGGACCTATTACTGGGCGGTCATGTCAGTTGCCCCGGCGGCGGGTGGCTGGTCGGCGGTGGCTTATTTCACGGTAAAAGAAAAGCCTCTTCCACCCCCTCCCCCGCCGGCAGTTGAGCAGGTCCCGCCGGCGGTAATCAATCTGCCAACGCCGCCGCCAGCGCCGAAAATTGAGGTCCTCCCCACTCCGCCGCCACAGCCGGTCACCCCCGCCTATATCTGGGTGATTCTCTTTATTGGCGCAATTCTTGTCTTTCTGGTGGTCTATCTGATAGTAAAAAACTATGGACTGACGCTGGGTCGCAGTGGCAAAGGCGAAGTGGAATCGGGCAGGTCACTCTCCTTTGCTGTGGAATCTTTTCTGTGGTTGCTCACCGCGGGCGAGAAGGAGGGCGGCGTTGGCCTCCTTTCGGCGGATGAAGCGGACTCGCTGGCGAAGACCATAGTGTCCAGGATTAAGCGCCTGGCCGAGGATAAGGTGCTTTATAAGGAGTTCGTTCGAGATGCTGTCTCATATCTCTTCCTCTGGTCTCATTATGGCTCCAGAGAGGAGACCAGCCGCTATATAACCAAATCGTTCCAGGCCGATGAGAGAAATGTAATTGAGTTCTTGAAGTGTTTTCTGCCCGCTGCTGAGGCTGAGTTCGGACGCGCCGAATACGAAGCGCTCGCCAGGGTTGTGGAGCCTGATAACGTGCTCAAAGCCCTGATGAAGTTATACGCCGCTGACTGGGATATGGTGGCAAGCGGAGAGTATGAGGACTCCCCTGGCAGGAAGCTCGCCTATCAGTTTGCGCGCGTTCATTCTCCTTCTGCTCAATAGATGAGCATCAGCCCTAGCCTATATGTGCAGCTCAATAACATCGCCATCCTGCAGGACATGGTCCCTTTTAACCATTATGCCGTCGTGTTTCCCTGAGCCCCAGATGCGGGCGTATTTCATCCTGGCGGCGAAGTCCTTGTGCACCGAAGCGGCTGCTTCCTCCAGGGTGCTCCCTTTCTCCAGTATTATGGGGTCGGTGAAGTCAGGCTTCTGCCCCGGCGTCTTGGTATATACGCGGATGATATTGAGCGCCTGGTAGAGCTTGAGCTTCAATTCTTCGAGTCCCTGTCTGGTGGCGGCTGAGATGGCAATAAGGGGTAGCTGCTCACCGTATTTATTGCTCAGGCAGCGGTAATTCTCGCCATTAGTGTCCATATCCATCTTGTTGCCGGCAATCATCGCCTTTTTCTGGTTCAATGGAAGGGAGCCTTCCTCCGCCTTTTCCTCAAACAAGCCTATCCTCATCCGTGCTAGCTGGCTGATGATGTCTTCCATCTGGGGCAGGGGAGCGGCGCTCAAGTCAACCACTACCAAGAGGGCATCAGCCCTCCTTATGATGTTCGCCTGCCACCAATCAAGCTGCTCGCCCAGGGGTGGGGTATCAATCAGCTGTATCTGGATATTCTCAAAGGGCATCATCCCCGGGGTGGCGCTGTGGGTGGTGAAGGGGTATGCGGCAACGGATGGGGAGGCGTTGGTGATGCTGCTTACCAGCTGGGATTTGCCGGCGTTGGGCAGGCCGACCACTGCCACCTGCGCCGCTCCCACCCTTTCTATCATCATCGATGCCCGCTGGGTGGCCGACTTCTTATCAAGCGACTGGTTCAGCTTGGCTATCCTCGTCCTCAGCTCGGCGCGGAGGTGGTCGGTGCCCTTGTGCTTGGGCATAATTGCCAGCATCTCTTCCAGCGCGGCTA
>CAYWUK010000200.1:0-2952 GCA_964461475.1 uncultured Dehalococcoidaceae bacterium | reverse complement strand
GAGATAGGGCCAATAGCGACGCCGGACAAGATTCAGTTCGCCGATGCTTTGCCCAAGACCAGAAGCGGCAAGATAATGAGGCGCTTGCTGGTGAAGATAGCCGCCGGCGATACCGAGCTGGGTGATACCAGCACCCTCGCCGACCCTGCGGTGATTAACAATCTGGTGGAAGGCAAACAGTAGCGTTGAATCGCCTGTTTACAAATAGATAGGGAGTAAGCCGATGACATCAAGAGGGAAAGATATAGTATCTGTTATCAAACAGCAGATTGAACAGTTCGGCATGCCGGCGACCATGGTGGATATCGGCACGGTGATTGAGGTTGGCGATGGCATTGCCCGCATTCATGGCCTGGCTTCGGCAAAATACAACGAGCTGCTGCAGTTCCCCCATGATATCATGGGGATTGCCCTTAACCTTGAGGAGGACAGCGTGGCTGCGGTCCTGCTCGGCGACTACACGCTGATAAAAGAGGGCGATGAGGTGCGCTGCACCGGCCGCATTGCTGAAGTGCCCACGGGTAAGGCACTTATCGGGCGGGTGGTTGACCCCCTGGGAGTCCCTCTTGATGGCAAAGGGGCGATTAAGACGGACAAGACTCGCCCGGTGGAAAGGGTGGCGCCGAACGTGGTGCTGCGCCAGTCGGTGAACACGCCGCTTCAGACCGGCATCAAGGCTATTGACAGCATGATTCCCATTGGCCGCGGGCAGAGAGAACTTATCATCGGCGACCGCTCAACCGGCAAGACGGCCATCGCCCTTGATACCATTATCAACCAGAAGGGCGGCGATTTAGTCTGCATCTACGTCGCCATCGGCCAGAAGGCATCAAAGGTGGCGCGTATGGTGGCAACCCTGGAGAGCTTTGGTGCCATGGAACATACTATCGTGGTTGCGGCCAACTCCTCCGATTCGGTCGCCATGCAATACCTGGCGCCTTATGCTGGCTGTGCTATGGGCGAGGAGTTCATGGAGCATGGTGGAGATGCCCTGGTTATCTACGATGACCTTTCCAAGCATGCCTGGGCCTACCGGCAGCTCTCGCTGCTGCTGCATCGTCCTCCGGGGCGGGAGGCCTATCCCGGAGACGTATTCTACCTGCATAGTCGCTTGCTGGAAAGGGCGGCTAAATATGCCAAGGAGTACGGCGGAGGCTCTCTTACCGCCCTGCCCATCATTGAGACGCAGGCAGGGGATGTTTCCGCTTACATCCCGACCAACGTCATTTCAATCACCGACGGCCAGATTTATCTGGAGACAGACCTTTTTAACGCTGGCATAAAGCCGGCGCTTAATATCGGCATTTCGGTGTCGCGGGTGGGGAGCGCTGCACAGACCAAGGCGATGAAGCAGGTGGCCGGCAAGCTTAAGTTGGAGCTGACTCAATACCGGGAACTGGCTGCCTTTGCCCAGTTCGGCACCTCCGACCTTGATAAGACGACCAGGGCACAGCTTGACCGCGGCCAGCGTATCACTGAAGTTTTAAAGCAAAATCAATACAGCCCGGTGCCGGTGGAGAAGCAGGTCATGATTCTCTACGCGGCGGTAAATGGCTATCTTGACGATGTGGAGGTGGACAAGATTACCTCTTTTGAGGCAGATTTCCACGCCTTCATGGAGGCTAGCCACACCGAAGTTGGGAAGTTTATAGCTGAATCAAAAGACCTGAGCGATAAGGTTGAAGCGGCATTGAAGAAGGCTATAAAAGAGTTTAAGGAAGGATATATTTCAAAAACTAAGCAGGAGGATGAAACAGCGTAGCTGCTCATGGCTGATATAAGAAAGATTCGCCGGCGAATACGGGGCATCAAGAATATAGCCAAAATTACCAAGGCTATGGAGATGATTGCTGCTTCCAAAATGAGGCGGGCGCAGGAGCGCGACCTGGCCGGCAGGCCTTACTCCGAGAAGATTCAGCAGGTTATAGCTGACCTGGCTGCCTTGCTGGAGACGGTGCCGCACCCACTTTTACAGAAGCGGCCGGTGAAGAAAATTGCCGTAATTCACATCACGCCTGACCGTGGCCTGTGCGGCGGGTTAAATTCCAATATAAATCGCCTTACCGCCGGCTTCATGCTGGGACAAAAGGTGCCGGTGACCATAATTGCCGTTGGCACTAAGGGACGCGACTTCATGTTGCGGCGTGGGTGTGACCTCAGCGCTGAATTCACCTGGCTTGGCGACCGCCCCGGCTTTCTTGATACCCTTCCCATTTCGCGTATTATTATTGATGATTACAGCAGCGGCGCGATCGACCTGGTCTACCTGGCCTACGCCAGCTTTGTCACCACCATGCAGCAGAAGCCCACTTTAGAGCAGCTGCTCCCCGTTGAGCCGGCTGCCGTCGCCAAGGTGCAGAACATTGACTTTATTTACGAGCCGAGTCCCGATGAAGTGCTGGGGCGGCTTTTGCCCAGATTTGTTGAGGCACAGGTCTATCATGCCATTCTGGAGTCCATTGCCAGCGAGCAATCGGCAAGGATGGTGGCGATGAAGAATGCGACCGATAATGCCAATGAACTGATTGAATCGTTGACATTGTTGTACAATAAGGCCCGGCAGGAAGCTATTACTAAGGAGCTTCTTGACATCGTTGGGGGCGTTGCCGCTATAGATTAATCAAGGAGGTTACAATGGCTAAAGGTAAGGTAGTGCAGGTGATAGGGACGGTTGCTGATATTGAGTTTCCCCCCGATGAACTGCCTGCGCTTTACAATGCCATTGAGATAGACACCGGCAGCGGTAAGATTGTGTTTGAAGTCCAGGACCATATCGGTAATAACTGGGTGAGGTGCCTGTCGCTTTCTCCCACGGAAGGGCTTGAGCGTGGCGCTGAGGCTGTGGATACGGGAAAACCTGTTACTGTACCTGTGGGCAAGGCCACGCTGGGTCGGCTTTTTGATGTCATGGGTAAGCCTCTGGATAATCTGGGCAAGGTCAAGGCCGACGAG
>CAYWUK010000199.1:0-2955 GCA_964461475.1 uncultured Dehalococcoidaceae bacterium | reverse complement strand
CTGGACGTAAACAAGATAACCGAGGGCCTTAACCGGGTGCGCAGCAAGAAGTAGCTAAAAACATTTAATAAAGGTGATAGCGGTGACAAAAGTTCATGTAATGCACTATATTAACCAGTTCTTCGCTGGCAAGGGCGGCGAAGATAAGGCCAATGTGCCTGTCGGCTCAATTGAAGGGACTATTGGCCCGGGCAAACGCCTCCAGGAGAAGCTCGGGGAATCCGCTGAAATTGTAGTTACAGCCTATTGTGGCGACGACTTTTTCGCTGAGAATCCCGAAGACGCCGTGAATGCAATACTGCAAATTGCCAGAGAGCATAATATTGGGCTACTTGTTGCCGGGCCAGCTTTTGAATCCGGCAGACATGGGTTCGCCTGCGCGGAAGTTTGTCACGGCGTGAGCAAGTCTTCGAATATATATTGCATCGCCGGCATGAGCCCCCAGAACCCGGGGGTTGATATATATAGACAGTATAAGGATGAAAAGGTCTTTTTCCTGCCTACGGCACCCACGGTATCTGGTATGGAAGACGCCCTATCAAAGATGGCGCAATTTGCCTTGAGGCTTATTACCAGCCCTGCCGTCGGCCCGTCGTCCGTCGAAGGATACATGCCACGTGGCATGCGGCGGGATGTCTGCATGAGCAAAAGCGGAGTTGATAGAGCCGTGGAAATGCTGTTAGCCAAGACAGCTGGCCGGCCGTTTACCACCGAAATACCTGTTGAGCAGCCCGAGATGGTGCCGGTAGCGCCACCGGTCAGCAATCTCAAAGGAGCTACCATAGCGCTGGCAACTACTTCGGGAGTCGTTCCAGAGGGAAATCCAGACGGTTTTCTCGGCCAGAGGAACACCCAATGGAAGAAATACTCTATCGCTAACCTGAGCACCATGAAGAACGGCTGGGACGTAATGCATGCCGGCTATAATAATGCTTTTATGAAGGAAAATGCCAACTTCGGCGTTCCGCTGGATGCTGCCCGTGCCCTGGAAAGGGCGGGCACTTTCGCCAAAATATACCCGTGCTACTATATGACCACAGGCAATGTTGCTGCTGTCCCGGTAATGCAGCGCCTTGGCAAAGAAATGGCCGCCGACATGAAAGCCGAGGGTGTAGATGCGGTGCTGCTCACCTCTACCTGAGGGACGGATAATCGTAGCGGCGCTACGATAGTGAAAGAAATAGAGAGGGCAGGAATACCTGTTGCCCACATTACGGCGATACCAACGTTATCAAAACAGCTGGGGGCTAACCGCGTGGTGGCAGGCACCAAGATACCCCATCCATGCGGAGACCCGAACCTTCCCGAGGAGAACGACCTGGCCCTTCGCAAAACAATTATTGAGACTGCCCTAGAGGCTATTCAGGCGAAGGTTGAAGAGCCTACCGTCTTCTACCCCAAGATTAGCTTCACATCTGGCTAGGAGGTATTCATGAAATTGGAGTTGGCTACTTTTCCAGTAAAAGACATCAAATTCGGCAGCGAGACCAGCTATGCCGATGGAATATTGAGCATCAACAAAGATGAGCTAATCGCTCTGATGAAAGAAGATGCGCGGGTGGCCTCGGCCGATGTTGACATTGCCTTCCCCGGAGAGCAGACACGCATTGTAAACGTGCACGACGTGGTAGAGCCCAGGGTAAAGGTATCAGGCCCTGGCTGCATCTTCCCCGGGGTTCTCGGCCCTGTGGAGACGGTGGGAGAAGGCAGGACGAACAGGCTCTCCGAGGTTGCAGTCGTCGCCTCTGTGACTTACACTACCCAGATAAAAAGCGGGACGGCGGCCGCCAATTCCAGCATTATTGATATGTGGGGGCCCGCTGCCGAGGCAACAGCGTTTGGCTCTACCATCAACATCGTTCTGGTATACAGTCTTGCAGAAGGCATAACCGAGCTGGATGCCCAGGACGCTATCCTGCATGCGGAGTGCAAGGTCGCCCGCAGGCTGGCTGAGACTACCCTGAAACTTAAACCACAGAGCATGGAGACTTTCGAGCTTGCGGAGGCCGATTCTTCTCTCCCCCGCGTAGTCTATATTGACAGCTTCCTTACTAACTGGCATGCTCCTCATTCGCTGGTGGCCTTCTATGGTGTGCCAGTTCGCGAATCCCTGCCCACCTTCATCCATCCCAACGAGTACCTTGACGGCGCGCTCACCAGCGATGCTCGCATCGGCAGCTCCGAGTATACCTACGCCTGGGGATGGATGAACAAGCCGGTAATCTTCAAACTGCTCAGGGAACATGGCAAGACGCTGAATTTCCTCGGAGTAATCTTGCAACGGACCCGCTTCGAGGCTGAGCAAGGGAAGCGTCTTACCGCCGCTTGCACCTCTCAGCTAGCGAGGTTGCTCAAAGCGGATGGCGCTATTATCACAAGAACGGTTGCCTCTGGAGCCAACTTCGTAGATGTAATGATGACGGTTCAAGCGTGTGAGCAGAAAGGGATAAAGACTTTGCTGCTTACGCCGGAGTGGGGTGGCAAAGGCGGAACGGAGCTTCCCCTGGTCTTTTACGCTCCTGAAGCTACTGCTATAATAAGCACCGGAAGTTCCGACCGGGAGTTTAAACTACCATCGCCGGAGAAGGTGATAGGGGCTAGCAAAGGCGAAATGATAATACTTTACCAGGGAGACGCTCCGCTTTCGCCCTGGGGTGAACTCACAATTGACGCGCACGGCATTACCTATGGCTGTGACTGGTGGGGTGGAGGAAATTATTCGCGCGCAGAATACTGACGATTACCATGAATAAAAGGATAAGGGGGGTGAGAGGATGATTTGATGACATTCAAAATACTAGCAGGTCTCATTAGAAGGAGGTTTGAAATGAAAAAATCAGTTCTCATCGTGACTTTCGTCGGCTTGGCCTTGCTCCTGTTGGCCCTGCCTCTGGCCGCGGGTTGTGCAACACCAGCCCCCGCACCTGCGCCTACACCCGCGCCTGCACCCACACC
>CAYWUK010000198.1:0-2969 GCA_964461475.1 uncultured Dehalococcoidaceae bacterium | reverse complement strand
CGAATGGACTTCTGCATTACGACCGCCGCCTTCCTCTGCAGGGCATTTACCAGCGCCTGGTCCTGGACGGTGAGGATTATAATACGCTCCTCCCTGAGGGCTGACAATGAGCGATAAACCTCTTCGCCCTCAGGGTCATCGGTGGCCACGTTGCCCAGCAAGACCAGGGTGCAGTCCACCTCTTTCCTCGCCAGCTGGAAGGCCTTAATCACGCCTTCAGGGTCTTTCCAGCGGTCAAAGCGCGAGACCTGGGTCACTATGGGCAGGTCGGTGGGGATGTGATAGTGCTTCAGCCTTTCATCTATCTCGCGCTGGGAGAACTGGCGGTTAGTGATGGTGAAGGGGTCTATTGCCGGCAGGAAAAACAGCTGCGGCGTCTCCAATTTCTGAGCGTAGCTCCTGTCACTCAAAATCACGGCGTCATACTTCTCTATAAAAGAGGCGAGATATTCCCAGACCTGCTGGTGAGGATGGGAAAGGTCAACATGGCAACGCCAGAGCCAGGGGCTTTTCTTGCGGTAGTGGTTTATGAGGGGAAGAGGCTGGGGGTCATGTATGATGATTACGTCATGGTCAAGGTGGTTGCGTATTGCATTCTCATAGACCACCGTTTCATACAGGTGCTTCTTGCGCTCGGTGAGGTTTATATCACCACCCTGCAAAGCATTGTGTATTTTCTTGGTTATGCTGAAAAAATCCGGGGGGCCGTGAATCACCCTCCAGCCGGTCTTTATCCCCAGGCTGTTCATCAGCAGCGACAGCGATGAAAGAAGCTGAGAAACGCCCCCTCCGTAATACGTAGAATTTACATTTACGATGTGGAGGTCCTTTAATCCTTCGGCCTTCTTTCTGATGCGTTTAATCGTCTCCCCGCCGACGAAGGGCTCATAGTCTTCCACGTGCATAATACGATAATGCTGCATAATCGCTCTCCTCTATGAAGCATCAGCGAACCGAACGGTCGGTTCTAATTGATTCACTTAACATCCTGGTTCCTCATGAACTTCGCTGTATCCTCGGGCACTGCCGTGTTGATATAGATGCCAGACCCTATCTCAAAGCCGGCCAGTTCGGTAAGCCGGGGGATTATCCTTATATGCCACATGTAATATGGCTCATTCTCATCCCCGATAGGGGCGGTATCAATGACATAATTAAAGTCGGGGTCGTTCAAACCGCGGCGCAGCTTGAGCAATAGCAGCCGCAATACGCTCGCCAGGCTTTTCAGGTCCTGCTCGGAGACTTTGCCAAAGCAGGCCTGATGCTTCCTGGGCAAAATCCAGGTCTCAAAAGGCCGCTGCGAAGCGAAGGGATGGAAGGCGACAAATTTGCCGGTTTCCATGACAATGCGCTCTCCGCCCCTGAGTTCGTGCTCGGCCAGGTCGGAATACAGGCAGCGGCCATAGTTGTCGTAATAGCGTATGGCCACCTCATGCCTCATCCTGATATGCCTCGGCACCACCGGCGTAACCACCAGCTGCGAATGCGAGTGTTCCAGCGATGTGCCCGCCCTTGGCCCGTGGTTTTTGAAGATGATTATCAACTTGGCAAAAGGCAGGTGCGCAAGGCTGTTATACCTCTCATGATAGGCGCGCAGGACGTTTGATACCTCGTCGTCTTTCATCAGGGCAAGCGACTTATTGTGGAACGGCGTCTCCACGATTACTTCGTGAGTCCCCAGGCCTTCCATCTCTGTGAAGAAGCCTTCCTTCATTTTTCTGGTGGCCCTGCCCGCCGGCGCCAGCGCCGGGAAGCGGTTAGTGAACGCCCTCACCTGCCAGCCTGTGCCGCCGTCCCGGGGATAGGAAAGCGTCTGAGGGGGCGTCATGGACTCGTTGCCGGGGCAGAAAGGGCACGTCGGCGAGAAATCAGGCAGCCCGCGCCGGGGCTGCTGGTGAACGAAGTCGCTGGGCCTTTTCGCCCTCTCCCTGGCGATGATAACCCACTCTTCAGTTGTGGGGTCCTGTCTTATCTCCGACATATCCCTCCCAGCCTCATATTGGAGCTTCTGCCACATTATCATGGTAAGCGTCTTCTCCGGCGCGGTGTATCCGTAAATCCACGTAATTGATGTGCGAATCACCCTTAATTATGCGGAACGGCCAGTTCAAGCGCGTGAATTAATTTCGTATTAGCTTCCACTATGGGTGTGGTATAATACAGCTATGACTGATTGATGAGATGATGTGATATGCCTATCTTCCCCGTAAGAAGACGTGCCAAGACCATTTCCCAAGAGAACCATGAAGAGCCGCTCCATGTAGAGTCCGTCAGCTACGGCGGCCTGACCTGGACCAATATTGAGAAGCCCACGGAGCACGAAAGGGAATACCTGGCCAAGAACTACCCTTTTCACACGCTGGACCTGGATGACTGCCTGAGCAGGAGACAGCGGCCCAAGGTGGACCGGTATGAAAATTATCTGTTCTTAATCTTTCACTTCCCCGTCTTCCGCAAAGAAACAGGGATAACCGCTCCCAGCCAGGTATCCGTGTTCATCGGCAAAGATTACCTCATCACGCTGCATACTGGCGAGCTCAAGCCGCTGGCGAAGCTGTTCCGGGAGTGCCAGCTCGAGGAGGAAACGCGCGCGGAATACCTGGGCTCGGGCTCCGGATATCTCCTTTACCGCATCCTCGACAGGCTGGCCGACTATTGCTTACCCATACTCAATAAGATTGGCGAGAACATTGAAAGCACCGAGGATATCCTCTTCTCAAAGAAAGCCACGCTGATGTCAACCAAGGCGATAGAGGAAATCTCCACCCTGAGGCGCGACGTTATCTCCCTGCGCCGCGTTATCTGGCCGATGAGGGCCGTCCTCGGCGGCCTGGATGCCAAGGTTGCCAAGTTTACCGAGAGGGACCTGGGACCTTACTGGGGCGACTTGGTCGACCACGTGGACAAGATTTGGGACGGCCTTGATGAGTACAAAGAGATAATTGAAGGGCTGAACGCCACGTACGATT
>CAYWUK010000197.1:0-2992 GCA_964461475.1 uncultured Dehalococcoidaceae bacterium | reverse complement strand
GATGCTGACCAACGCCGAGAAGCCGAAAACCGAGCCAGAAGCCGAGACAGCACCCTGTCATAGAACCCCTGCTTTTTAGCGCCTTGGCTGCCCTTTACGACACCTGTTTTTTTGCCCGTTCTTGCTGACATTTGGCTTATCTCCTTTATTCAGAATCCTGGCAGTAGCCAGCACAATGGTGTGCGCCGCCAGATCCCATCTCTGCTTTTCCACGGCTAACTTGAGCAGTTCCATGTTCCTCTCCTTCATAGTTCTTGCAAAGATAATAGCACATATGTTCTAATAGCGCCACTCTTTTTTGCCGCAATTTCAGGTAAAATTGCTATTAACCGATGGCACGTTATAGAATAGGTCTTGAGGATGGGAAATGAGCATTGTCAGCCAGCTCTATCAACTGCAGCAGATAGACCTTGAAATTGAGTCCAACGAAAAAGACTTGAACCAGAAAAGCAGCCAGCTAGGAGAAAGCCCGCAGGTAATAGCGACGAAAAACAGTCTGGCATCCGAACAGCAACGCCTGGACGAACTAAAGCAACAGCAGCATTCCGCCGAATGGGAAATAGACGACCTGACCGGCAAGATAACCTCTGCCGAGGAACAGCTTTACGACGGCAAAATAACCAACCCCAAGGAGCTATCCAGCCTCCAGCAGGAAGTCAACATGCTTAAAGCCAAGCAGGACAAGCTTGAAACCAGGGCGCTGGAGATAATAGACCAGGTTGAGCAGGCCGAGTCCGGCACAGACGCCATAAAGGGCGAAGTTGATAAACTGGCAGAGGAATGGCAAGTCCAGCAGGGGCAGCTTTCCGCCGAGATAGAGGAATTAAAAAGCAAAATCTCCGACCTCCAGCAGAAAAGGCAATCGCTGGCCGCTGAGATTGACCGCCAGGTGCTCGAGCTCTATGAAGGCATAAGGAAACAAAAAGGGCAGGCTATAGCCAGGGTGGAACAGGGCATATGCCGGAGCTGCCGGATATCGCTCCCCGTCAGCGAGCTCCAGCAGGCAAGAGGCGGCAATCTGGTGCAATGCGGCAGCTGTGGGCGCATTCTGTTCCTGCCCTGAACGATTTATGAAGATAAAAAAAACGATTATATTCACCGATGGCGCCGCCCGTGGCAACCCGGGCTCGGCAGCCATAGGCGCCATTATCAAAGACGAGCAGGGCAAAGTGCTCTCTCGCATCTCCCAGCGTATTGGCAGCACAACCAATAATCAGGCGGAATACAGGGCAATCATCGCCGCCCTGGGAAAAGCCATTGAGCTAGGAGCTGTGCATGTTGATTTATATGCAGACTCAGAGCTGGTGGTTAAGCAAATCAACGGCAAGTACCGCGTGAAGAACGCTGCCCTCAGGCCGTTGTACCTGCAGGCCGGAAAACTGCTGGGTTCGTTGCAGGGCTTCACCATCAGTCATATCCCTCGCGGGCAAAATGCCGCAGCCGACAGGCTGGCGAATGACGCTTTAGACCTGGCAGTTGACTAATGCCCCCGCCGATACTAGACTATAACCGGGTCAAGTAAACCGGGTGGCCGCCCTGAATTATCAGGGAGGAAAGTCCGAGCTCCACCGGGCAGGATGCTGGGTAACGCCCAGGAGGGGTGACCCTACGGAAAGTGCCACAGAAACATACCGCCCCAATCTTTGGGCTAAGGGTGAAATGGTGAGGTAAGAGCTCACCAGCGGCTGGGTGACCAGTCGGCTGGGAAAACCCCATCCGGAGCAAGACCGAATAGAGGGACGTAGAGATGCCCGGCTCGTCCCCGGGTTGGTCGCTTGACCCTGATGGCAACATCAGGGCTAGATAGATGGCCACCACCCCGACTTGTTCGGGGCACAGAACTCGGCTTACAGGTTTACTTGGCTCAAATTACAGCAGCCCCGGCGCTTGTCCCTTGCTGAACCACTGAGGTTCAGCAAGGCTATCTTCGTTCAATCCAGAGGAGAATATGCTTTATGTCAAATAAAATGAAGGCGATAACAGGTCTGCTACTGGTAGCAGTGATTGCCCTGTCCTTCAGCACCGGCTACATATTTGGCAATAAAAGCCATGCCGACTCAGGCCAGGGGCTGCACACTGCCGAGCAGGTATGGGACATCATCTTCAAAGACTACGTAGACCAGAGCAGGCTTGACCCTCAGGCGATAAGTGAAGGCGCCATTGAAGGCATGGTAAAAGCGCTGGACGACCCGTACACTTCCTACCTCAACCTTGAGGATTACCAGTTGGGTGTGAGCAACCTGGAGGGGGAATTCGACGGCATCGGCGCCATGGTAGCAATCGTAGATGAACAGCTGACGATTATAGCGCCCATCCCTGACTCACCTGCAGATATGGCAGGCGTAAAGGCTGGCGACAAAATCCTTGAGATAAACGGCCAGTCCACCGAGGGAATAGGGCTGGCGGAGGCAGTGCTCAAAATACGAGGCGCCAAGGGAACACCGGTAAAGCTCCTCGTCCTGCACCAGGACGCGCCCGAGCCGGAGGAGATAGAAATAATCAGGGCCACCGTCGAACTGCCCAGCGTCCGCTTTGAGATGAAGGACGATATTGCTTATATTTACATCACCCAGTTCTCAGAACGCACCGACGATGAATTGACCTCAGCGCTGGAAAAAACTAAAGATGAAGGCGCCCGGGGCATCATCCTTGACCTCCGCTTTAACCCCGGCGGCCTGCTCCAGACTGTTGTTGAGGTGGCCAGCCACTTCGTAACGGACGGAGACGTGGTCAGCATCGTGAGCAACCATAAAGAGGTATCCACGCTCAAGGTCATATCCGGCGAAATGACCACTGACCTGCCCATGGTTGTCCTGGTGAACAATTATAGCGCCAGCGGCAGCGAGGTGCTGTCAGGGGCCCTTCAGGACCACGGAAGGGCCATAGTCGCCGGCAGCAAGACCTTCGGCAAAGGCAGCGTCAATGTCCTCCGCAAACTTGATGACGGCTCAGGGTTATATATAACCATCGCTCGCTGGCTCACCCCGAACGG
>CAYWUK010000196.1:0-3014 GCA_964461475.1 uncultured Dehalococcoidaceae bacterium | reverse complement strand
AAGAAAACTGTTATAGAGGTTGGGGGCTACGCAAACGACATCATAGGTGAGGATATGGAGCTGGTCACCCGCCTGCATCACTTGCTGCGGAAGACAGGGCGGAAATACGAAATCTCGTTTATACCTGACCCTATATGCTGGACCGAGGTGCCGGAGTCGCTCAAAATGCTGGGACGGCAGCGAAACCGCTGGCAACGTGGACTTGTAGATAGCCTTACTCGACACAGAGAAATGCTCTTCAATCCCAAATACGGCGCTATCGGGATGATTGTGTTTCCCTATTTCTTTTTCTTTGAGATGATGGGGCCCGTGGTTGAAATGTTAGGATATATAATTGTTCCATTAAGCTTTGCATTCGGGCAGCTTAATTTACAGTTCTTCCTCCTGTTCTTAAGCCTGGCTATTTTACTCGGTACGGTACTTTCAACAGCCTCGGTCGTCCTTGATGAACTAACTTTCAGGCGGTATCCCGATATACATGACCTAGCCAAGTTGATTTCAGCTGCTGTCTTAGAGAACCTTGGCTACAGGCAACTACACACCTGGTGGCGATTCACCGGAATCTTTGGCTTTTTGAGGAAAAAACAATCTTGGGGTAGCATGCAAAGGAAAAGACTTGGCAAGGCCTAAAATGGCTACAGCTCAAACCCTTACACGGTACACATGAAAAGGCAAACATCCCAATGTCTGTTCAATGGCGGCGCTCCGCTGGCAGAAAGCCCCGCTATAGCTTCGCCCCGCAATACGGACAAAACCGCTCCGAGCCCTCTATGGGCTGGCCACACTGAGAACAGAACCTGGCTTTAGGCTTGTTCCCCTTCGCCACGCGCGCCGCAGCATCCCTGGCCGACTGCCGCCGCGCCGCCCTTGTCTTGGGCCTGGGTCTCCTCAGCCAGAAGAACCCCCCAGCCGCCAGAACAACCAGCACCACCGCGATAATCACCACCAGAGAAGAGCTTGAGGTGCCGCTGCCCCCGACGGCAAGCGAAGGATTCGTGTCCGATTTAGTATAAGCGATTTCAAAGTGGAGAGGTGGCCCGTCATTCAGGCCGGAGTAATTGTAGCGGTAGGAGTTAAACCCTTCGCTATCAACGAAGGCCTGGCCTGCGGGCACAACGCTGAAGTTGCTGGCATGGCGCGGCTCCTGAACGACGACTTCAAGGTCGGCAATGGGATACAGCCAGCGAAATTCATAAGAAATTGTTTTATCCGGCTGGCCGAAGATTATCGGGTCATAATACTCCACGCGGAAGATATCCGTGGTTACTTCGTAGCTGATTTCATCCCAGCCCGGTATTGACGACGATTCCCGCTGCGGTGGCCCACCGGAATACTTTCCCTGAGCATCTATGGAACCCGCCGAATACATCTCGGCCGCCGACGGCACCAGAAACCTCACTTCAGCCGGCGCCGGCACCCCCGCTATCTGCCCTTCCAGCATGACCAGGAGCCGCGGGTCATCATACTCCGGGTATATCCAGAGCTTCACGTTCTTAAAGCCGGTGGGCTCATTCGCATTCTGGGCCAGAGCCACGGACTTGCCTGCGGCGGCGAAGAGCAGACTGGCTGCCAGGAAAAACATCAAAATATAGCCGGCCCTTTTCAAGATGGAAGACCTGTAACCCAGCGCACGCGAAAACTCTTTCAATTCGGTTGCCATATATTCATTTTACTTAATTCCAGAGTTGTGCTGCAAACGCAAGGCTCACGGCGGAAGTGGGGTAGATACGGCTAACATGATATAATATGAGGAGAAGACTAGTTCAGAAGCCTGTTTCAGGCAGGCAAAAGGGGTGCCCGATGAAGATAAGCGCTCGCAATATATTGAAAGGCAAGGTAAAGCAGGTAAAAGCCGGCGCTGTCAACACAGAGGTAATCGTTGAGCTCGCTGGCGGCGCCGAGGTCGTCTCAATAATCACAAAGGACTCCGCCGAAAAGCTGGGTTTAGCCGCCGGCAAACAGGTCTATGCCATCATCAAGGCCTCAAATGTGATGATTGGCGTGGACTAGCCAACAAGGACAACTGGCTGGTGGACTGCTGCCACCCCTTAAAGGGGCAGGATGACCTTCACCTCATTGGATGAAATCGACTCAATTACGAAACCAAGCTTCTTTGCCAGGCTCAGCATCTTGGAATTGTCCTTCAGCACCGTCCCATAGATGCTCTTCAACCCCTTCTCACGCCCAATATCAATCAAGATGCTCATGAGCTTCCTGCCCAGGCCGCTGTTATGAAAATCATCGGCCACCACGATGGCAAACTCCCCATCCTGCGCCGCAGGGTCTAATATAAGCCTGCCGACGCCGACATTCCTCTTCTCATCACCAAAATCATACTCGGCCATTATGGCAATCACGCCCTTATAATCAATATCGCAGAACTGGCTCAGCATCTGCGGCGTGGCCTCTTTAATCCGCTCAAAGAACCTGTACCGGGACGACTCGCCCGAAAGCCCCTCGATAAAGAGCTTCTCCAACCGCTTGTCATCCGGCCTGATTGGCCGCAGCTTTACGACCCTCCCGTCCTGACACGTCCAGGTCTGGACATATTTAGCGAGGTAATCCGGCTCGCACGAATAATCGGAGCCCCTCTGCGGATCGCTCATCTGAATTTCTCCCTGCCCCTGCGACCTTATGCCGGGCCTAAATCCATGCCCCTGGGGACAACTACCACACCCCTCGGCGAGATTGTACATCCCCGCTTTATATCTGCCTCAGCATCATAGCCAAGCGTCGCGTTGGCCTGTATCCTGGCCTCCTTGTCTATAATGGCGCGCTTTACTTTTGCGCCCGGCTCAATGCTGACTTCATCAAAAACCACCGACTCTTCCACCACCGCATCCCTCTCCACAATCACCCCAGGCGACACTATTGAGCGCTGCACCAAACCGCCACTGATAATGCAGCCATCGGATATCATGGAGTCCAGCGTCTTTCCTCCGATGACGCATTTGCTCGGCGGCAGCGACTTTTCAAACGTCCTGAATATCCACTTATTCCCGTAAAGGTTGAAC
>CAYWUK010000195.1:0-3052 GCA_964461475.1 uncultured Dehalococcoidaceae bacterium | reverse complement strand
GACGAGGGCGGGCAGTTTCCCTTTTGCGAGCAGCAGCAGGAACTCGCCGAAGTGCGACGGCTGGTAGTCATGAGGGCCGACGATGGCGGTGGGATTTACGATGATGGCATCCAGCCCTCTTTCTATTGCCTTTTGAATTTCTTTCTCGGCGGCGGCTTTGGAGCGGTTATAGGGGGGAGAACCTGGAGAGTCAGCCAGTGGCCTTAACTCATCCACCGGCGCGCTCAGCGGTTCCTGCACCAGCGAGTGGATTGAGCTGAAGTGTACCAGTCGCCTTACCCCGCACTTCAGGCATGCCTCAACCACGTTTCGCGTGCCGGCCACGTTAATGGAGTCAAGCAGAGGCCATTCGTCCGACGATAGCGATATGCGGGCAGCCAGATGGTATACCACCTCAGCACCTTTGCAGGCCTGGTATAAACTGGGCAGGTCGCAAATATCGCCATTAACGATTTCAGCATCAAGCCCTTCCAGTGCCTGCATATGCTGGTGGACTAGCGCTCGCACTGGCCTGCCTTGAGCAAGCAGGGCACGCACCAGGTTGGCGCCGACATGTCCGGAGGCGCCGGTAACGAGGACAGTCATATTCGCCCGCTCATAGCATCTTCATAGTTTTTCTGCGTATTATCGTGATTTGCTTATAGCGCAGTCCTCTCGCTGGACCTCTTATCAAATTTCCATTCCGGTACCATGTAAGGTATCCTGGTGGCGGGAGGCAGTTTCATCCTGGTAGCGACCACCGGGCTCGTTTCCAGGCTAACCTTGCCGCCCTTATTCGCCACGATTATGTTCTTCAGCCATTCTTTGTTATCGGTATCGGGGCAGTCGAGGCGGTAGAGCGCGCCCCGGCTCTCCTTCCTCATCAGCGAGGTGCGGGCGATAATCTCCATAATCTGGAGCAGTGCTTCGTTCTCAATGGCCACCACCCACTCGCGGTTGAATATTTTGCCCTTATGCTTGGTCGCTTGATTGGGCAACATATCCTTCTTCAGCTTTCCCGCTTCCTCAATGCAAGCGGTAATTCCATCGGCATCCTTAATAGGGCCGATTTTTTTGAAGGCGAGCTGCTGCATCTTGTTGCGCAGCTCGTAGGCATCGGCGCCATCTTTCCTGTTGAGAGGGGCGTGCACTCGTTCGTAGTAAGAAGCCACCTGCTCTTTATCTATCTCAGGGGGCGGTGCTTTTTTGGCATAGGCGGCGGCGCTGGCGCCGGACAGAGCGCCGAACACGAGGCATTCGGTTACGGCGTTGCCAGCGAGGGGGTTGGCACCCATGGTGGCGCCCTGAACTTCACCAGCAGCGTAAACCCCTGGCACTATGGTCTCGCATTTTGCGTTTATCCTGATGCCGCCGTTCCAGTAGTGGGATGCCGGGCCTACTTCATAGCCGACCTTCCTCGGGTCCATGTTGAATTCAATTAGGTCAAACCCTCCGTAGGTGAAGTTCTTCCAGAATTCGTGGTCCTGGATGGCGGTTTCCAGCAGCCCGTCCGGGAGGTGGTCGAAGGATGCCCAGACTCCGCCGTGCGGGGTTCCCCTGCCCTTAAATATCTCCATGGCCATGGCGATTGAGGCTATATCCCGCGTGGTTCCCTGCTCCATCCTCTGGTCCCATTTTTCTATGAAGCGCACGCCGAACTTGTTCAGCCACCAGCCGCCGACAGTGACGGAATATACGTAAGGCATGTCCACTCCGCTCATGCTCTCCGGCCAGTAGACGCAGCAGGGCAAAAACATGGGGAATTCCATGTCAACCAGCTCTGCGCCCGCCTGGTAGGCCATGTATATGCCGTCGCCGGTGAGTTCTTCCGGGGCGGTGGTCACCGGGTACAGCCGCATGGCCCCACCGGTTGCCAGAATCACCGCCTTGGCCTTAATCACGAGGAATTCTCCGCTGCGCATGCTGAAACCCACCGCGCCGACCACCCTCCCCTTCGCCGTGAGGAGGTCGGTTATCATGCTGTCCTCCAACCAATCTATCTTGCAGCCCTTCGTCCCCTTCTTCAGCGCTTCCATCATGGAGCGGCCGGTGGAGAGGAGCCCCCTGGGATAGCGATGCCCCGGGCGATGGGCAAGCCCGTCTATCCTAATGCCCCAGTCGGCGAGCTCCTTTATGTGTTTACCGGCATTGGAGCAATGGGCGAGGATTACCTCCTCGTTATTCATGTACTTGCCCTCTTCGAACATGTTCTGAGCGAAGCTCTCCGGGGTGTCGGCCGGGTCTCCATCCAGGCCGAATATTTCTCTGGCATCCCTGCTGGGGAGGTCCATAGTCATATCGGCGGTCAGGGTGGCGCCGCACTTAGTGAACCTGCCCTTGGTGGCTATGAGCACCCTCAGGCCGTTGCGGGATACCTCAATAGCCGCCCTGGAGCCGGCCCCCTCGCTGCCCACCACCAGCACATCGGTCTCAATTGTCTTTTGCTCTACTGGCATAAAAGTCTCCCTTTTATAAAATGTTAATCGTAATCACACCATTCCAGGATGGTCAGGGCCAGTATCTTGGTGGCTGTAACTAAATCATCAACATTCACATACTCGTTGTTGGCGTGCATCTGCTCGGTCAGTCCCGGGCCGAAGATAACGGTAGGGGTGTTAGCGTATTTTATAAGGTAGCGGATGTCGGCGGCGCCCTGCCTTCCCGTAATATGCGGCTTGCTGCCGGTAATCTGGGTGAACTTCTGGCTCAATGTCTTGACTATTGGGTGGTCTGTCGGTATTTCGGCGGGGTCTCCGCAGTAGCCGACGAACCTGACCTCCGGCGGGTGGTCTTTCAGCCAGGGGTCTTTCTTGGCGGAGGCCAGGATATGGTCAACCAGGCTCTTCTTTACCTCGTTGTTATCTTCCCCGGGCAGGGTGGCGAAGCTGCCTTTGAGCAGGCAGGTATCCGGAAAGGCGCTGCTATAAGACCCGGCCTGGAACACGCCAATCATGCAGGGCACCGACCCCCTGACGTCCGGGTAGAGATGATGCTTCAGTTTCTTTATCCTGATTTTCTCCAGCTCGGAGACTGCCTGCACGACGTAATAGCCTTTGTCTATGGCGCTTACCCC
>CAYWUK010000194.1:0-3103 GCA_964461475.1 uncultured Dehalococcoidaceae bacterium | reverse complement strand
CCGCCCAGGTAGCCAATCAGCAACCAGAAGCCAAGCCCGGTGGCAACAAGGAGCTGCATGGTCTCTATCAAATGAGAAGCAGTATAAGGATGGTAGTCAACCGGGAACGGCAGCAGGTTATAAAGCAGCGCCGGATAGACGCCGATGGCGATACATATCGCGGCAGTCAGCGCCATGCCCACATACATGCCCACCGGCACCGGCTTAGGTTTGAGCGAGCGGTCCGTGCCAAACCAGGTGAAATAGGGCAGCTTCAGTCCAGTGTGAAGGAAAGTCCCCACCGCAGCCAGATTCAGCAGCAAAGCCACCGTGTTCATGTGGGTGATTTCCGCAGAATAGATGACCATAGACTTGCTGACAAAGCCACTGAAAAGTGGGAACCCGGATATAGAGAAAGCGCCGACCATATACAGGCCCAGGGCAAGCGGCATCGCCCGGGCCAGGCCGCCCAGCCTGGTCAGCTTGCTCTCTCCGGTGGCATAAAGCACAGTGCCCGCCCCCATGAACAGCAGTCCCTTATACAGGATATGGGCGAAGGCATGGGCGGTAGCCCCGTTGATTGCCATCTGGGTGCCTATGCCAACGGCAGCGACCATATAGCCCACCTGGCTGATGATGTGGTAGGCCAGGAGGCGGCGGATATCGTTCTCCAGGACGGCGAAAACCACGCCGTAGATGGCCATGATGACCCCTGCCCATAGCAGAATCTCCATGCCGGCAAAGCCGCGGGCGAGAGCATACACCGCCACCTTGGTGGTAAAGGCGCTGAGGAAGACGCTGCCGGTAACCGTCCCCTCTGGATAAGCATCGGTCAGCCAGGCATGAAGCGGCGGCACGGCCGCATTAAGGGCAAAACTGAACATTATCAGGTAGGACGCTATGCCACCCTCAAAATGGTCGAACATAAGCGAACCCGTCTGGGCAAAATACAGTAGAATACCGGCCACAAGCACACTGCCGCCGAACACGTGCACCATGAGGTAACGGAACCCTGCCCGGCTTGACTCCGGCCTCCGCCGCGCCCAGACGAGGGCTACCGAAGCAACGGACATCAACTCCCAGAAGATAAGCAGTGTGAATAGGTCCCCGGCAAAGACCACCCCCACGGAACCGCCGAGGTAAAGCAGGGCGGCTGACTGCTGCAAGATATCCTTCAAATGGAAGGCATAGACGCCGCCGAGGAAGCCCATGATGACGATGACATAGCCGAAAGCGAGGCTCAGCCTGTCCACCCGAAAGGGTACCAGGTCATAGTTAAGGAAGTGGAATTGCAGGGTCGCCCCCGTCTGTAGTCGCAGCAGGAAGAAAAAGGCCACGGCTGGAAATACCAGATACGCAGCCGAACGCGCCCGACGCGGCAGCAAGGGGAGCAGAACCACCCCGATTATAAAGATAAGCGCCAGCGGGAAATTACTCATGCTTATTTCGGTCGTAGTAGTCCTCCTTACGCTGCAACCAATAATGCCCGATGAGCTTGGACCCTATGATGATTGCCACGCAGCCAATAAACCCAAACAGGGCGAAGAACCCGGGGATGCCAGACCATGGTAAAGCATCATGCCCTTCCCCCGCGAAAAGGTCAACCAGGAGGGAAATAACAAAAACAATCGCGAAGAACATCAATATTCGCTTCATAGTCCACCTCCGCCGAAAATGCTATGGGCAACAGCGACAGCAAGCTGATAAAAGTCGGGCATCCTGTCGGGGAACAGCCCCAGCAGGAGCGAAAACACAGCGGTCAGCAGCAGGGGCACCACCATTAACAGCGATGCTTCGTCGAATTTATAGTCCTTATCCGAGCGGAAGAAGAAGAAGGCGCGGCAGGCGACGCTCAACAGGTAGCCGGCGTTGAGCAGGCCGCTCAGCAGAAAAACGGCAGCGAAGACATATTGACCTGTATCCAGCGAACCCTCCACCAGGAACCATTTACTGATGAAGCCGTTTATCGGCGGTATTCCCGCCAGTCCCAGAGAGGCCAGGGCAAAGGCGCCCATGGTAAGCGGCATCTGCCTGCCGATTCCATTCAGCTCGCTCACATTCTGATGATGCGTTTTCACGTAGAGAGCGCCGGCGCAGAAAAAGAGGGTAATCTTCATCGTAGCATGGTTCACGATGTGGAGCAGGCCACCTACCCAGGCATCCGGCGAGAGCAAGGTCATGCCGAGCACGATGTAGGAAAGATGGCCTATGGTAGAGTACGCCAGGCGTATCTTCAGGTTGTCCTGCCGCAGGGCGATGAGCGAAGCAATCAATATGGTAGCGGCACTAAGCCCGCCAATAACCCCGGCCATGCCGCTGTCGTGCAATAGCTGCGGCCCGATGATGAAGCCGATGGCCCGGGCAAAGCCGAAGACCCCGGCCACCACCACGGCCACGGCATGGAGCAAGGCGCTCACCGGGGTAGGCGCCGCCATAGCTGCCGGCAACCAGCTGTGCAGCGGCATGATAGCCGCCTTAACCCCGAAGCTCAGCAGGAAAAGCGTGGCCAGCATTATTACGCTGCCCTTGCCCACACCTGCCGACAGTATACCGCCCGGCTGAAAGTCCACCGAACCGCCGATTTGATAGGTAAAGGCCAGGGCGAGGAGGAGGGCAACCCCTCCGCTGAGCAGGTAAACCAGGTACTTCCTCCCCGCAGCTATCGCCTCCGGTGTCTCCTTGTGGATGACAAGCGGATACGTGGCTATGGTCAATATCTCGTAGAATATAACCAGCGTCAGCAGGTTCGCGGCAAAGGCGATGCCTATTGTGGAGGAAAGGCAAACGGCAAAGCTGGCGAAGTAACGCGTCTGCTTATGTTCCGGCACGCCGCGCACATAGCCAATGGAAAAGAACGAGGTAAGTATCCAGAGCGCCGAGGCGGAAAGGGCAAAGATTATGCCCATAGGGTCTACCTTCAGCGCCAGGGAGATGCCCGGAGAGATGGAGAACAGGGTTATCGCCGGATATGCACCCTGTAACACGCTGGGCAGCATGGACAGTACAATGACAAATTTCGCCAGAGATGCCAGGATAGTCCATGACTCACGCAAATTCGGTCGCTGGCCGGGAATGACGATGAGCAAGGTAGCCACCAGCGAAACCAGAATAGCCAACAGCGGTC
>CAYWUK010000193.1:0-3182 GCA_964461475.1 uncultured Dehalococcoidaceae bacterium | reverse complement strand
TTTAACGATTGCCTGGAGAGGGTGCTCATCAAGGGCGATACCATAGAGCAGTGCTTGATGAGCTATCCCGAGCAGGCGGCTGAGCTTAAGCCGTTGCTTCAAACGGCGCTGTCCGCCAGCCAGGCGTCGGCAGCCAAACCCAGGCCTGAGTTCAGGGAAAAGGCGAGACACCAGTTCCACGCAGCGGTTCAGGAACTGGCAGAGAAGAGGGAACGCCGTCCCTTCGGCTTCCTCGCCTGGCAGCCGCGCTGGGCGGCGGTGATAGCGACTGTCCTCGTCCTGCTGCTGGCAGGCGGCAGCACGGTGGCAGCGGCAAGCAACAGCATGCCGGATGAGCCTCTCTATCAGGTGAAGCTGGCGACGGAGAGGGCGCGCCTGGCACTGACCCCATCAGACCTCGGCAAAGCTGAGTATTACGCCACCATGGTTGATAAGCGGGTGAATGAGATTGTAAGGATGGCGCAGAAGGGCGAGCCTGAGCAGGTGGAGCGAGCCGCCCAGTTGATGAGCAAGCACCTCGTGGTGATGGCGAGATTAACATCTCCGCCAGTGGAAGATGCGGCGCAGGAAGAGGCCGGCGTGCTGATGGCTCCAGCCCCGATGCCGATGACCGAAGCACAGGAAGCAGCGTCGCAAGAAGAACCCCCGCGCGCCGGGGTTGAAAAAGCGCCCGGGCCGCCCATGTTGAGTGAGCATGGCAGGGGCAACGCCGGGGAAGAGAAGGCAAGCAAAAGCGAAAAAGTTGACAGGCGGACCAAACTGAGGATGACGATGGGGCGCAGCGCGGATGAGAATGCTAAGGCCCTCCGCGAAGAGCTGGCTAAAGCCCCTGATTCGGTAAAGGAGGCATTGCGCCGGGCCATTGCCGAATCAGATGTCGGCTATGAAAGCGTCCTGAAGGCTTTAGAAGAATAAAAATAGAATATTTTTCAGGTGTATTTTAAGATTGCCGCTAACTTTTTAGCGGCTTTTTCGTTTTATAAGTAGGAAGCAATTTTGAAAGGGGGATTTTCAAGGATGAAAAAAGGATGGTTGCTGGTGGTGGGGCTGGCGCTGGCGGTAGCGATAGTCGGGTTGGCGGGGTGCTCTCAGGGCAGCCCTGGTATATCTGCACCGGCTAGCCTGAAGGTGAACTTAAACGGACAGCAGGAGGGGATCTTTGTGACCGGGCAGGGAGAGGTTTCGGCAGTCCCTGACCTTGCTACAGTGAACCTGGGCATTCAAGCTCAGGAGGCGAGCGTGAGCGAGGCTCAAGCAAAAGCGGCCGATGCCATGGCCAAAGTGATGGCGGCGCTGGCAGATAACGGCGTTGCTGAGAAAGATATCCAAACCCGGTATTTCAACATTCAGAAGGTAACCAGATGGGATAACGACAAGCAGCAGGAGATTGTGATTGGCTACCAGGTGAGCAATATGGTGACGGTCAAGGTTAGAGACCTGGAGAAAGTGGGGCCTATAATTGATGTCGTCAGCGTGGCCGGCGGCGACCTCACCCGCGTTGATAGTATAGGCTTTTCCGTGGAAGACCAGTCCTCTTATCTGGATGAAGCGAGACAAAAGGCGGTGGCTGATGCCGCAGCCAAGGCGCAGCAACTGGCAGATATGGCTGGAGTTAAGCTGGGCAAGCCTACATATATCTCTGAGGGCATCTCTTACCCGTCTCCGGTTTATCCTCAGCAGAGCTTTGCCAGAGCTGAAGCAGCGCCGGCAGCAGCGCCAACGCCAATCAGCCCCGGCGAAACGAAAATCACCCTCACCGTTTCAATGGCTTATGCTATCCTGGACTAAAAATAGGCCAGTAGCAAAAGCATTGGCGGCGAATTGGCAAATTAATAAGAAAAATTGCAGAAAAAGGAGGTAAAGGCAAATGTCAAAGAAAGTGAAAGTCATGATTGCAACGCTGGTGGCAGTATTATTGCTGGCGGCTATACCGGCAGCGGTAGCCCTGGCCCAGAATGGCGAGGATGAGTCAGCGCCAGCGCCGCAATTGACCGTGAGAAACCCGCTTCTGGACCGGGTTGCCGAAATTCTGGGCATCTCTGCGGATAACCTGACCGCCGCCTTTGAGCAGGCGCGACAGGAGCGCTGGGAAGAGGTTGGCAGCCAGGCATCGGGCAACTGGAGCAACGGCCCCCTGGGCTTTGGACAGTTCGGGGAGCGCTTGCAGGAGAAGCAGCAGAAGTGGAACACTTTGCGGGAAAGAATTCAGGAGAAAGCCAGGGACGGAAGCTGCCTTTCCGATAATGGGACACCCGGGGCACAGAACTGGTTTAGGCAGGGAGCGGACAGCTCCAGCGGTTTTGCCCCCGGCGTCCGTATGGGCAATGCCCTGCGCGGTCGGCACATGACGGCAGCCCCCAGGGGCTGGAACGGCCCGATTCCGTATCAGCCAGAGGATTAATCACAGTTGTTTCTATATCCGATGGGAGGGAGCCTCTAAAAGGGCTCCCTCTTTATTTTCACCTTTGCCTTCAGACGGTCGTGTCGGTGTAGCGCTCCCATTCGCTGTAGATGCAGCCGCAATACTGCTGGCGATAGAGGTTCAGCGGCTTGGTCAGGTGGCGACTGTCCGAGTACCGCTTCCGGAGGTCGGCGTAGAGGAATTCTATGCCCTCTTCCCCGGCCAGCCTGTTGCCGGTTTCGTGGAGCAGGTCGTGTTTTTGCTGGGGGCTGATGAGAAGGGTGGTGGTGAAGGCGTCAAGCCTCATCTCGCGGGCGGCCTCCGCCGTTCGTGCTAGGCGCAGGTTGAAGCAGTATTGGCAGCGCTCCGGTTCATGCCCGGCCACGCGGCGGAAATATTCGGGCATTTCGTAACCTTCGCTTATGATGAGGGGGAAGTCCATCTCTGCCGCCAGCGACTTCATCGCCTCCAGGCGGCGCTGGTGTTCCGTGTAGGGGTGGATGTTGGGATTATACCAGAATGCGGTGGCCGCATAACCCTGCTGTCGCCAGTGGCTCACGGTATAGGCGGCGCAGTGGGCGCAGCAGCAGTGAATCAGGACTGATTTTCCCATAGGGTTGCCTGGGGAGGTTTATCTTTGTTATAGGACAGGCCCAGGTGGCGGTAAGCCAGTGGGGTGGCGAGGCGGCCGCGTGGGGTGCGGTCAAGGAAGCCCAACTGCAGGAGGTAAGGCTCATAAACGTCCATGATAGTGTCTGACTCCTCGCTGATGGAAGCAGCT
>CAYWUK010000192.1:0-3204 GCA_964461475.1 uncultured Dehalococcoidaceae bacterium | reverse complement strand
GGGGACATGAAGTCAGGGATGTGGTCAGAGCCACCAGACTGCTCAGGGAACATGGCTTCAAGGTTTACTACCACTGGATGCCGGGGCTGCCCGGCTCAACCCCGGAAGAGGACATGGCGCTATCAAGGATGCTGTTTGATGATGACCGCTTCAGGCCGGACGGATTGAAGCTGTACCCGACTATGGTGGTAGAAGACACCGAGCTGGAGCAGTGGTACCGCGAGGGACGCTACCAGCCTTATGATTTTGACACCATGGTTGGCCTGCTGGTCAGGATTAAGTCCATCGTGCCCGGCTACGTGCGCATCTCCAGGGTGCTGCGCGATATCCCGTCCAAGTTCATCACCGCCGGGTGCAAAGACTCGCTGCGGGGCGTGATAAGACAACGCATGGAGGAAGAAGGCATCGAATGCAAGTGCATTCGATGCCGCGAGTACGGCCACCGCGCGCGGGATGGCCGGGAAACGGGCGAGCCACACATGACAAGGATGGACTATGAAGCTTCCGGCGGCAGGGAGGTCTTCCTATCATTCGAAGATGATAATGGAACGCTATTTGGCCTGTTGCGCATGAGGGTACAGCCAAACCCCATGCCAGCGCTGGGGATAGAACCATGCGGCAGCCTTGCCTTAATCAGGGAACTGCATGTTTTCGGGCCGGAGGTCCCCCTCAGCGAACGAAAAACCGGGGCAGCCCAGCACAAGGGACTGGGCAAGGCACTGCTCCAGGAAGCGGAGCGAATCGCCGCCGCCGAGTTTCAGGCGCAGCAGATGGCAGTCCTAAGCGGCACCGGGGCCAGGGAATACTACCGCGTCGAGCTCGGCTATCGTGCGCAGGGGGCCTACATGGTAAAGGACCTCAGGGGCTAATACTAGTCCCTTCCCAGCTGTTTTAGCCTGGCGTCGCTGATGCCGAAGTGATGGGCTATCTCATGTATAACCACCTTTTGCACCTCGGCCACTATCTCCGCATCGTTCCGGCATTTATCCTCAATCGGCCCCTGAAAGATGGTTATCTTATCCGGCACCACCATGCCATAATTCGGGCTGCGCTGAGTAAGGGGCACGCCATAATAAAGGCCTAAGAGAGTCTCGCCGCGCTTCAGCTTCATCTCCGCAAGCTGCTGGCGGGTCGGCTGTTCCTCCACCACCACATCGATATTCTCCATCCTGTCGCGGAGCTCATCGGGCAGGCTCTCTATCGCCCTCGCCACCAAACGCTCAAATCTCTCTCTGTTCATCGCCCTAGCCACCGTCGAGCTGGGACAGGAAGAATTTCATGCCATCGTGGGCGGCCAGCACCCGCACCCCGGTCCGCTCAGACATCTTCTGAGCCACCTCCCAGGGCCTTGACCGCCAGACATTCATGCCGAAGTGGGTAATTATGGCCACCTTCGGCTTCGCCTCTTTTATCAATCGCTCAACATCGGGCAGGGACATGTGGTCAATGTGCTCCCTGGCCTCCACCAGCACCACATTTATTATCAGCAGCTCGCTGGCGTAATAGCCAGCTAAACCATCAAAATAGCGGGTATCGGCAATATAAGAAAACTCGTGCCCGGCGGCCTTGAACTTGATGCCGTAGGTCTCCACGGGGTGCAGGTGGCGCACCGGGGTGGAGAAGGAAACCCCGTCCACCGCATAAGACTTGCCCTCCGCCAGCACCTCAATGCCCTCCAGGTAGTCCCTCAGGTATGAATAAATAACCGGCTCGGCGTCCAGCGCATCGGCAGGGGCAAACAGCCAGCCGCGCTTTTTAAATCCGCCTTCCGTCATCGCCTCAATCATGACATTGACGTCCGCCGAATGGTCGAGGTGGCGGTGCGACAGTATGATGGCGCTGAGCTTTTCCCCCCTGAGCTTCCTCTTGGTGGACTGCACTATGCTGCCCGGCCCGGGGTCAACCAGTATCTCGGTGCCGCCCAGGTTCAGCCACAGGCCGCCGGAAGCGGTAAGCTGCTTGAACACCATGAACCTGGCGCCGGCCGTGCCGAGGAAGGTGATGCTGTCCTGCGAAGGATTCTCAGTTCTTGCATTCACTGTTTCTATTATATATTAAACCTCTATATTATATTAAATCGGAAGAGTTTGATGCAGAGAGGCACTAGACCGCTGGTTAGCAAAGGGCGATGCCCCGTAAAATTCAAGATGGCTCCCCGAGCTGGATTCGAACCAACAACCTAGCGGTTAACAGCCGCCCGCTCTACCATTGAGCTATCGGGGAATAGTTTGCCCAATCGCTAATAATTATCACTTTTCTGGAATCGGAAGTCAAGAACAGCTGCGCCGCACCCCATCGGCAAAACCGAGCTTGCCACAATCGTACTTTAAGACTTATTATATAAATAGCGCCGCCTTTTCCCCCAACAACAAGGCGCAAGCCCCGGAGAAATAGAAAATGAGATATAGAGGCTACCAGAGTTTTACCGCCATATGGGTCATAATAGGGATAAACTTCCTGATGTTTATCGCCGCTACTATCTCTCCCATGGCCGCTTATTCGCTTTTCGGGCTAAAAATGCCGGCGTATTTCGTGTCCCAGCCATGGACCATCGTAACCAACCTCTTCATCCACGCCGGCTTCTTTCATATCTTCGCCAACATGCTCACCCTTTACTTCTTCGGGACGTTCTTCACCAGGCTGGTTGGAGAAAACAAGTTCCTGCTGGTCTATTTCGCCGGCGGCATACTGGGAAACGTACTTCTATTGCTACTCTCGCCGGCCTTCCCCTTTTCCGTGGCCGTTGGCGCATCAGGGGCAGTCTTCGCCCTGGGGGGAGCCCTGACGGTGATGATGCCCAAGCTAAAAGTTATCGTGTTTCCCATCCCCGTCCCCGTGCCCCTCTGGGCGGCGGTAATCGGAGGATTCATCATACTCTCTTTCCTGCCCGGCATAGCCTGGCAGGCCCACCTCGGCGGCTTAATATTGGGACTTGTCGCTGGCTATATCCTCAAGAAGAGGACGCGCTACTTCTACTTTTAGCTTGACTTTTATTTCACATCATTCCTATAATACGAAGGTCAGCGCCAGTGGCCGGAGAACTCGCCATATATTTGCCCGAGTAGCGCAATGGTAGCGCAACCGATTTGTAATCGGTAGGTTGACGGGTTCGAATCCCTCCTCGGGCTGGGTTTTACGTCAAGAGCGCCGCCGGGAGGGGTGCCGGAGTGGTTAATCGGAGCAGACTGTAAATCTGCCGCCCTA
>CAYWUK010000191.1:406-3219 GCA_964461475.1 uncultured Dehalococcoidaceae bacterium | reverse complement strand
GTTTGTGGTCTATTTCATCAAGGCCTATGGAGTCAACCTCCAGCTTGGATAATGCGGCAATCGCCGCCGACTGGTTAACTATGCTGTCAGTCACCACCTGGGCATAGTCCCTGACTCGCTTGAGCAGGCGATTGGCCACACGCGGTGTGCCCCTGGCCCTGCGGGCTATCTCCTTTAGCCCATCTTCTTCAGCTTCCACCTGCAGGATTTTGGCCGAGCGAATGAGGATTTTTTCTATTGATTTCTGGTCGTAAAAGTCCAGTCGGTAAATGGCTCCGAAGCGGTCGCGCAGGGGTGGGCTGAGCAGGGCGAAGCGGGTGGTGGCGCCGATAAGGGTGAATGGGGGCAGGTTCAAGCGCAGGCTTTTGGCGCCGGGGCCTTTGCCGATGATGATGTCCAGGGCGAAATCCTCCATAGCGGGGTATAATATCTCTTCCACTGTGCGGTTGAGACGGTGGATTTCGTCTATGAAGAGAATATCCTGGCTGTGCAGGTTGGTGAGTATGGCGGCCAGGTCTCCGGTGCGCTCGATTGCCGGGCCTGAGGTTGCCTTGATATTTACCCCGACCTCGGCGGCGATGATATGGGCCAGCGTGGTTTTGCCCAGTCCGGGCGGGCCGTAGAGCAGTATATGGTCCAGCGCTTCGCCCCGCCCCCTGGCGGCGACGATGGATATGCCCAGGTTTTCCTTAACTTTGTCCTGTCCGATGAAGTCATCAAAGCAACGAGGCCTTAGACTGGTATCAAGCGGTGCATCTTCAGCGCTGGACTTGCCCGATGTAATGCGAGCTATTTAAGCTCACCTCCTTCATCGTCTTCCGTCAGGTCTGGCTCTGCCGCATCATCTTCGGCTTCGTTTGCCGGCTCCGGCGTTTCATAAGCCCCTTCCGGCATCGTTTCCTGCGGCTCTTGGCCTGAATCGGGCAGCGGCTCTGCTTCGCTTGCTGTCTCTTCGGCTGTGGCGATAAGTTCTGTTGCCGCTTCGGCTTCTTCGCCGGCAGTTATTTCTGGCACCACTTTAGGGGTATAGTGGGCGGGAATCAGTTTGCCTATAATCACGTTTTCTTTGAGTCCCTGTAGCTTGTCTATCTTCCCCGAGGTGGCGGCTTCGGTGAGGACCCTTGTGGTTTCCTGGAAGGAAGCAGACGCCAGCCAGCTATCGGTGCTTAGCGAAGCTCTGGTGATGCCGAGCAATATGGTATGGGCAGTGGCCGGCTCTCCACCTTCGGCGAGCACCTTGGCGTTGAAATCCTCATAGTTGAACCTGTCAATCAGCTCATCGGGAATAAGGTCGGTATCCCCCGAAGAATCAACGCGCACCTTTGTCAGCATCTGATGGGCGATGACTTCAATATGTTTGTCGTTTATGTTCACCCCCTGGGAGCGATATACCTTCTGCACCTCGTCTACCAGGTAGTGTTGCGCTGCTTCTTTCCCCAGAATGCGTAGTATGTCATGGGGGTTTATGGAACCGTCAGTGAGCTGTTGGCCAGCCTTTACTTCCTGGCCGTTTTCTATCCAGATGCTGGCGGATGAGGGCACGGTATACTCGCGATCGTCAGTCTCCATGTAGCTGACGAACATCTGTTTACCTTTGATGCTTACCTCGCCGGCGATGCGGGCCAACATGGACTTGTCTTCTTCGGCCGGGGCGGCTGGTTCTTTCGTCGCTTTTTTGGCGGGGGCCGGCGCTGCCAGCACGGCGTCTATATCTACCCACTGGCCATTGTTTACCGTGGCTTTCCAGCCAGCAGGGAGATGGTATTCATCGCGGTATACTTCGGAGCTGGAGATTTTGATTTTTCTGCCATCTTCGTTCTGGATTACCTCAGCCACGCCGTCTATTTCTGAAATCAGCGCTTGCCCCTTGGGCGTTCTCGCCTCAAAGAGCTCTTCAACCCGCGGCAAGCCGCTGGTGATGTCAAGTCCGACGACGCCGCCGGTGTGGAAGGTGCGCAGCGTTAGCTGGGTGCCGGGCTCGCCGATGCTTTGCGCCGCAATTATGCCTACGGCGGTGTCAAGGTTGACCAGGCGTCCGTTGGTGAGGTCTCGGCCATAGCAGCGCTGGCAGATGCCGCGGCGCATCTGGCAGGTAAGGGGCGACCTGGCATAAACCCTGTTTACTCCGGCTTCAACTATTTCTTTTACCTTCTGTTCATCTATTACCTCGTTGCGGTCAACTATGGTTTCGCCAGTTTGCGGGTTTAACACCGCGCTGGCGGCAAAACGACCCAGAATTCGCTCGGAGAAGGAGGGGAGTAATCCCTTGTCTTTCGTCTCGGATATCCATATGCCGTCGTTGGTATCGCAGTCTTCGGCGAAGGTAATCACATCCTGGGCAACGTCAATGAGTCGTCTGGTTAGGTAGCCGCTATCCGAGGTCCTCAGCGCCGTATCGGCCAGACCTTTGCGGGCGCCGTGTGTTGAGATGAAGTACTCCAGGACGCTATGCCCTTCGCGCAGGCTTGATTTGATGGGGAATTCAATAATCTTGCCTGAGGGGTCGGTCATCAGGCCGCGCATGCCCGCCATCTGTCTTATCTGCGAGATGTTACCCTTGGCCCCTGAGGTGGCCATCATGTATATGCCGCCATAGCGGTCTAGGGTAGTTGATATTGTATTGGTTATATTATCCGTGGTTTCCATCCAGGCCCCGACTATGCCGTTGTACCTCTCGTCTTCCGTGATCAGGCCACGGTTAAACTGGCTTTCAATTATGGCAATCTTTTCCTCTGCTGCTTCTATTAGCTTGGCTTTGCTCTGGGGCACCTCGATATCGTTCATGGCGATGGTTGTCCCCGATTTGGTAGCGT
>CAYWUK010000191.1:0-396 GCA_964461475.1 uncultured Dehalococcoidaceae bacterium | reverse complement strand
TGGCAATGGTAATTCCTGATTTAGAGACATAGTGGAAGCCAAGTTGTTTTATGCCGTCCAGCACTTTGCCGGTATCTTCATCGCTCAGTATGCTGCAGCATTCGCTGACTAATTGTTTTAAGGTTGATTTATCAATTTCCCGGTTATAGAACCCCAGTTCCGGAGGCATGACTTCGTTGAAGATAATGCGGCCGACGCTGGTCTTGATTTTCTCTCTGCCCCTGGCCTGGTCAACAACCTCAATCTCATCTCTGAGGTCAAGGTTGCCGAGGTCGTAAGCGAGCTGCGCCTCCTCAAAGCTGGCGTATGTTTTGCCATTGCCTTCAGAGCCGGGCTTGATTGAGGTGAGGTAGTAACAGCCGAGGACCATATCAAGGGTGGGGGTTACCGTTGGCT
>CAYWUK010000190.1:0-3238 GCA_964461475.1 uncultured Dehalococcoidaceae bacterium | reverse complement strand
TGATGGCAGTCATGGTGGCGATTACCTATCATGATATAATACGCATAATAAGCGGGGAGAGCCTGATACCATGATAGCTCGGCGTGTGTCCAGGTCAGTCCGTATTGGGGATGTTACCATCGGCGGCGGTGCGCCCATCGTGGTGCAGTCCATGACCAATACCGATACGCGCGATGTGAAGGCCACCATTGCCCAAATCAGGGAGCTTGAGGAGTACGACTGCGAGCTGGTGCGGGTGGCCGTGCCCGATGCCGAAGTGGCCGGGGCGATATCGACCATAAAAAAGGGCATTGCCATACCATTGGTTGCCGATATCCACTTCGATTACCGCCTTGCCCTGATGGCGCTGGAGGCGGGCGCCGATGCCCTGCGCCTTAACCCGGGCAATATCGGCGAGGCGGAGAAGGTGAAGGCGGTGGCGCTGGCGGCCAGGGAGAGGAATGCCCCTATACGCATCGGGCTCAATGCCGGCAGCCTGCCCAGAGCCGCTGACCCCCGTTTGAGCGTCGCCGACCGCATGGTGGCGGAAGCCTTGAAACAAATAAAGCTCCTTGAGAGCCTTGACTTCGACCTGATTAAGGTGTCGCTCAAAGCCTTCGATGTGCCAACGACCATTGAAGCCTATAAGAATATAGCGGATAAGATACCTTATCCGCTGCACATCGGCATCACCGAGGCGGGCACGTCGTGGCGGGGCGTCATCCGCAGCGCGGTGGGAATAGGCACGCTGCTTTACCTCGGCATTGGCGACACCATACGCGTTTCCCTTACGGCGCATCCCAGGGAAGAGGTGGTCGCCGGCTATGAAATCCTGAAGAGCCTGGACCTGCGCCAGCACGGGCCAGTCATGGTAAGCTGCCCTTCCTGTGGTCGGGCGGAGGTTGATGTTGTAAAATTAGCCGGTGAAGTGGAAGAGCGGCTGATGAAGATAGATAAGCCGGTAAAGGTGGCGGTGATGGGCTGCGTGGTCAACGGCCCCGGCGAGGCCAAAGACGCCGATGTGGGCGTCGCCTGCGGCAAGGGCAGGGCCGTCCTGTTCAAGAAGGGGAGGAAGGTCAGGGTGGTGGAGGAGAATGACATCGTAAATGCGCTGATGAACGAGGTGGAGGGGCTTTAGCTTGCAGGAAGGAAGATTTCTACGCTCTCTTTTGAAGGAAATGAGAATAAAGGAGGCAAAGTAGATGAAAAAATTTAAACTGGCAGTTGTGATAGCAATAGTAGTGCTATTGCTATCAATCCCGCTGGCGGGCTGCGCCACCGGCATTCCGCAGGAACAGTATAACAGCGCCGTTGCCCAGCTTCAGGATGCGCAGGCAAAGCTCGCCGACCTGCAAAGTCAGATTAACAATCTACAAGCGCAGAAGGATAGCGCCACCACCCAGCTTGCCCAGCTTGAAGCTTCGCTCAAGGCAGCGCAGGGTGATGTCGCCCGGCTGAACGACCAGGTGAAGGCATTAAAAGCGCAATATGAGCTCGCCGGGGCCACGCCCGCCGAGACCGCCGAGAAAATCGTCAAGTACTATCATGAGACCCATATTTACAGCAAATACGACCTGTTCATTTGCTCGGACATGGCCTCGGAGATATGGAATATGCTCAAAGCACAGGGAATCAGCGCGCTCGTCGTGGTGGGCGATATTGACAATACGGTGTCTGATATCGTCCTGTCCGACCATGCCTGGGTGCTGGCCGAGGTATCGCCGGGCGAGTACCTGGCCTTGGAGACAACCGGCGGCTTCGCCGTCCCCAGGAGCCAGAATGTCCTTTATTATCAGGGGTGGTCCTTTAAAAGCCCCGCGGACTTGAAGAACAATAACGATTGGGTCAGGGAATATAACGTAAGGGTGGAGATATTGAACCAGATGATAGACGAAGAAAACCAGGTCGTCGCCGAACACAACAAGGCGGCCAGCCAGAGCGAGGCCGATAAATTAAAGGCTGTATACGATGAGCTGCAAAAAATCATCGCACAGCAGAAGGCCGAGCTTGATAGCCTGCTGGCCGATATAAACCAGCTTGCCACCAAGCTTTGAAATACAAAAGAGGAGTGTAGAGTGCGCGTATCTAAGCTGTTTACCAAGACCCTGAGGGAAGTCCCGGCCGATGCCGATACTGCCAGCCACCAGCTTCTGGTGAGGGCTGGTATGATTGACCAGCTTGTAGCCGGCGTCTATTCTTATCTGCCGCTTGGCTGGCGGGTGCTTAAAAAGATAGAGAATATCATCCGCGAAGAGATGGATGATGCCGGCGGGCAGGAAGTGATGCTCCCGGTTTTGCAGCCGCTGGAGCTGTGGCAGCAGACGGGGCGTGACCAGGCCTTCGGCAAAGGGCTCTTCGTCCTCTCCGACCGGCGGGAGCGCAAGCTGGCCCTGGGCCCGACCCATGAAGAGGTTATAACCAAGCTGGTTACTCACCACGTGCAGAGCTACCGCGACCTGCCTCAGCTGCTTTACCAGATACAGACCAAGTTCCGCGACGAGCCGCGCCCCAAGGGCGGCCTGCTCAGGGTGCGCGAGTTCATCATGAAAGACCTGTACAGCTTTGATGCCGGCGAAGAAGGCCTTGACCTGAGCTACAACAAGATGCGCCAGGCGTACCACAACATCTACTCTCGCTGTGGCCTGCCCGCACTTCTGGTTGAAGCCGACAGCGGCGCCATCGGCGGCAAGGACTCCCACGAGTTCATGGTCGTCACCGAGAGCGGCGAGGAGGAGATTATCATGTGCCCCGGGTGCCATTATGCCGCCAATGTTGAGAAGGCGCAGAGCGTAAAGGGGAAGGTGGGGGGTGGCGAGCCGCTGCCACTGGAAGAGGTGGCGACCCCTGGCATGGCCACCATAGAGGAGGTCTCGGACTTTCTTAAGGTGCCGCGAAGCCGCACCGTCAAAGCGGTGTTTTATATGGCCGATGGCCAACTGGCATTCGTGGTTTTAAGAGGCGACCTTGAGGTCAACGAGATTAAGCTGAAAAATCTTTTGCATTGCCTTGAGCTGCGCATGGCCACGGAGGCCGAGGTAATCGCGGCTGGCATTGTCGCCGGCTTTGCTTCCCCGGTGGGACTGAGCGGCATAAAGGTCGTCGCCGATGAGTCCCTCGCCACGGGGAGCAACTTCGTCGCCGGGGGCAACAAGCCGGATACCCATATTAAGAATGTCAACTATCCGCGCGACTTCAAGGCTGACATCGTGGCGGACATAGCGCTGGCCCGCGCCGGCGAAGGGTGTATCAGGTGCGGCGG
>CAYWUK010000189.1:0-3362 GCA_964461475.1 uncultured Dehalococcoidaceae bacterium | reverse complement strand
TCTTCAGCAGCGCCGAGGTCTACGGCGACTACGAAGGCGTGATGAGCGAGGATGTGATGGATAAGGTGCCGATAAAGCAGATGAACGATTACGCCATGACCAAGTGGGTGGGGGAGCTTCAGGCCTTGAACTCGGCGGCCATGTTCGGCACGGAGACAGTGCGGGTGCGCCCGGTCAATGCCTACGGGCCTCACGAGCATTACAGCCCTTACCGCGGCGTAACTCCCGCCTTTATCTATAAGGCGCTGCGGGATGAGCCTTATACCGTGTATCTCGGCCACAAGCGCATCTTTGACTACGTTGAGGACACCTGCCGCACCTTCGCCAATATCGCGGATAATTTCAAGCCCGGCGAGGTATATAACATAGGCGGCAAAGAGGAATGGGAGCACGAGATAAAGTACCTCTCCGACCTCATTCTGAAATGCTTGAATAAGGACGATTCCAAAGTGACTTATAAGGAGGCGGAGCCCTTTACCACCAAGGTTAAGCATATGGACTTCTCCAAATCAAGGCGCGACCTTAAGCACGACCCCAGGGTGCCTCTGGAGGTGGGGATACCGAAAACTATCGAATGGATGAAGAAGGCTTATGACTTCAAGTAGGAATGTTGCAGAATGAACCAGTTGTCAGTAGGGGATAGATGAATATCCTCTTTGTCCATGAAGTTGACTGGCTCAATAAGGTTGTCTTTGATATTCACAGCCTTGCCGAGGGCCTCTCGCTGCTCGGCCACCGGGTCTATGGCATTGATTACGAGAACACCTGGGGCAAGAGCGGCTCCTGGGGCTGGGGCAGCCTGAAGACCAGGGAAGTGGACGGCGTATCGCGCGCCTTCCCCGGGGCCTCGGTCTGCCTGCGGCGCCCCGGCTTTATTAGAGTCCCCGGCTTGAGCCGTTTATCCGCCGGCTTTACCCACTGTTTTGAGATTGAAAATACCATAAAGGAGAAAGGCATTGACGCCATAGTGCTCTACAGCGCGGCCACCAACGGCTTGCAGACCGTTCACCTGGCCGGGAAATACAACATCCCGGTGCTGTTCCGCTCCATAGACATACTTAACCAGCTGGTGCCTTATGCGGCGCTGCGCCCCATTACCAGATTTTTAGAAAAAAGGGTCTATTCCAGGGCGGATGCCATCCTCACCCTCACCCCCAAGCTGTCCAGATATGTTGTTGACTTCGGTGCCGATGAGGCCAGGGTTAGCCTGCTGCCGATGCCGGTGGATACAAACCTGTTCCACCCCGCCCCGCCCTCCGCCGAGCTCAAACAAAAATGGGGACTTGATGAAGATGACGAGATTATCGTTTTTATCGGCACCCTTTTTGACTTCAGCGGGCTTGATGTCTTCCTGCGCCGTTTCCTTGAGGTTATTGCGAAGTTTCCACGAGCGAGGCTGCTCATCGTCGGCGACGGCCCGCAGCGCCTTAAGCTGGAGGGAATAATCGCCGAGTTAGGGCTAGAGGGACGGGCGACCATAACCGGATTTCAGCCTTATGAAACCATGCCCCAATATATAAACCTGGCCTCGGTTTGCATCAATCCCTTCCTCATCACCGATGCTACCAGGGACATCTTCCCCGGCAAGACGGTGCAGTACCTGGCCTGCGGCAAGCCCATGCTGGCCACGGCGCTCCCCGGAATGATCGCGGTCATACCTGATGAAAGTAAAGGGGTGGTGTATGCCGACAACGCCGATGGGATAGCAGATAAGCTGATACCCCTGCTTGAATCGGCCGAATACCGGCGGCGGGTGGGGCAGGCTGGCGCTGAGTATGTAAAAAGGGTGCACAGCCACGATATAATCGCCCGCCAGCTTGAAGCCAGAATAGCGGAAGCGATAAAGTATAAAGGAGAGAAGAAATGGAGCAATATCTGAGGGGTTACCAGGGCAAGAGCGTCCTCATCACCGGCGGCGCCGGCTGCATCGGGAGTAATCTTACCGGGGCCTTGATTGAGGCGGGTGCCGCTAAAATCATCGTCCTTGACGACCTTTCCGCCGCTGAGAAATGGAATGTGCCGGATGCACCAAATGTGCTTTTCATAGAAGGCAGCGTGCTGGACGAAGAGTCGCTGAAGAGGGCATTCTCTCAAAAGCTTGACTTCGTGTTCCATCTCGCCGCCCATTTCGCCAACCAGAACTCGGTGGACAACCCCGAGACCGACCTTGAGGTCAACGGCCTCGGCCTGCTCAAGGCACTGGAATACTCTCATTTGACCGGCGTGGGGAGGTTCGTCTTTGCCTCCTCCGGCTGCTCCGTCTATGGCAGCCAGGCGCCTCTGCCCCTCAAAGAGGACTTCGTCTCCCTGCACCTGGATACGCCCTATCAGATAACAAAGCTCCTCGGCGAGCTATATTGCAACTTCTTTTATAACTATTATAAATTGCCGGTGGCCATCGCCCGCTACTTCAACGTTTATGGCCCGGGCGAGATACCGGGCGCCTACCGCAACGTCATCCCCAACTTCATCTGGTGGGCGCTCCATGGCAAAGCCCTCCCTATAACCGGGACGGGGGAGGAGACCAGGGATTTCACCTTCGTTGAGGATATAGTTGACGGCACGTTGCGCCTGGGCATAGTCCCTGAGGCTGTCGGCGATGCCTTTAACCTCGCCTCGGAGACGGAGACCAAAGTGATAGACCTGGCCAATATGATAAATGAAATGGCCGGCAGCAGTAAAGGCGTGGAGTTCGGCGTGAGAAGGGACTGGGATATGATTTCCCGGCGGCGGGCGTCCATCGCCAAGGCGAAAAAAGTTCTGGGCTATGAGCCTAAGATGGCGATGAAGGACGGAATAAAGCGGGTATACGACTGGATTACGGCCAACCGCGAACGGATAGAGGGCTGCGCCAGATTTTAGAAGCGGGTATATGAAAAATCAGGGCTATGGCAAACATCGGGCTTATATCGCTGAACTGAATGCTGGCTTTGAGATGGCATTGCAGCAGGGCCTTGAATTCATCGACTGGGATGAGCATATCGGCAAGGAGTCCGCTGTTTTCATCAAGCCCAATTTCACCCTCCCTTATCACCAGCAGGGAATTACCACCAGCCCCGAGCTCTTGCGGTGCCTGCTGGAGATTGTCAAAAGCAAAGCGGGTCGGGTAATTCTGGGCGAGTCAGATGGCGGCAACCATTCCTTCAAGGCGGACACGGCCTTCAAAAACCACGGCATGTATCAGATTTGCCGGGAACTGGGGGTGGAACTGGTCAACCTGTCAACCCTGCCGCGGGAAAGCGTGGAAGCCGAGATACTGTCGAAGAAGGTGAGGGTTGAGCTGCCTAGGATGCTCCTTGAGGAGATAGACTGCCTGATATCGGTGCCGGTCTTAAAAGTCCACGCCATGACCGGGGTCAGCC
>CAYWUK010000188.1:0-3390 GCA_964461475.1 uncultured Dehalococcoidaceae bacterium | reverse complement strand
GAAATTCAGTCGGCAGGAATGCTCATCAGCATCCCAGGCTCTCAGTGTCAGACACGGCCTATCTTTCAACCTTGATGCCAGTTCCTCCCAGGCGAAATACGGCCTAGGAAAATTACGCGGCAACTCCCCTCCCTCCAGCTTCTCGGAGCGCAGTTGAAGCGCCTCATCATCCAGTTCTCCCACCGCCTGCTCGATGTTCATCGGCTCGTCAAGCATGAGCAAAGCGTCCTCCGGCAGGTAGTCCAGGATGCTGCCTTCGTTGAAAAGCGGGGCATAGAACTGCTTGTTGCGCGGCATCTGCCTGTCCAGCAGCATGGCCATTTCCTGCTGGAGTTGCTCCCTGGCCTCGGCGTTACAGCCTGTCAGGTCAAGGCTGCCGAGGGTTCGCTCCACCTCCGCCTTGCTCCTGAGCAACGGCGCTAAAAGCTCAGCAGCCGGGCCGATAGCCACACAAGATACTTCCCGCACCGAGCGCTGGCTGGCTGGCTCAAAGAGCCGGATGCTCTCCACAATGTCGCCGAAAAACTCGAGCCTGGCGGGTAGTTCGCCGGCAGGAGGGAATACGTCAACGATACCGCCGCGGTGGCTCATGGTGCCGGGTACTTCCACCAGGCTTTCCGCCCTATAGCCCATGGACTCCCACCGTCTCAATAGCGCAAAAGGCTCAATATTCATGCCAGCTTCAATGATGTGGCTGGTCGCGGCGAATTCTTTATAACGGGGCATCTTCGCCATAAGCGCCGGCGCCGAGGCGATGACCAGCGGAGGGTCTGCGCTCAGTCCGCTATGGCCGCTATCTGCCAGCGCAGAGAGGGCCTGAACCCATTCCAGCTCGGTTGATACATCGGACGCGACCCGCTCATAGGGCAAGGTATCCGGCTCAGGCAGGTATCTTACCGGTGATGAACTGCACCAGGCGGAGAGCTGGTCATGGAGTTTCTTGCCGCCCTCCGGCTGCGCCGTTACCAGCAGCAACGGCGTTCGCAGCTCTTTATAGATAGCGGCGATAAGGTAAGGCTTGGCGGCATCAAACAATGATGCCGCGCCACCCCCACCCCCTTTCAATTCCGCCAGAAGCTGTCGATAAGGGAGCATCTCCTCAATAAGATTCAATAATGGAGTCAAATCTAACGGCATTATTTATTCCTCAAACACCTCTAGGGCTCGCCTAACCGGCCAGCCCGCCAATAAATTTTAACATGGAATGCTGAGCAAGCTTAAATATTCTTTTTAGACAGCAAAGCTAACAGTTAGCCTTCGCCAATCCCTGCTGTTTTGACGCTGCGCTAGTTCACGCATTATATTGATAAATAGAATATACCAGAACGATTTCTTGTTCAACTCGCTTTACCTTGCTATAATGAAACAAATCGGCTCAGGGCCTTCCATGAAAAAAGCCAAAGACAGGATAAATTCATCGAATCTGCCATACCGTCGCATAGTAGTCAAGCTTGGCACCAGCCTGCTCACCGGCGGCAGTGACCACCTTGACCAGGACATGGTATCCAAACTGGTCAACCAGATAGCGCAGCTGCACCAGCAGGGACGGGAGTTGCTCATCGTTTCCTCAGGGGCAATCGCCTCGGGAAGGCACAAGCTAGGACTGGCCAAGAAGCTGAAGGATATACCATTAAAACAGGTGCTGGCTTCGGTGGGGCAAAGCCGACTCATGAACGTGTACGAGAAGTTGTTTGACCAGCATGCCATCACTGTGGCGCAGGCACTGCTTACCAAGGCAGACCTGGCGGACCGCGCCGGCTATCTCAATGCCCGCAATACGCTGCTGGCCTTATTGGAGCTAAAGGTGATATGTATTGTCAACGAAAACGATGTGGTGGCCGTTGACGAGCTCCAGGGGGTCAAATTCGGCGACAACGATAACCTCTCGGCGATGGTAGCCAATCTGGTTGATGCCGACCTGCTCATAATCCTCACCGATACCGTCGGCTTGTGCGACACAGACCCGCGCAAGAACCCCAACGCGCAACTCATCCCGCTGGTAAAGAAGATAGACGCAAAGATTGAACGCCTTGCCGCCAGCACGCCGGGGAAGCTCGGCACCGGCGGCATGGCCACCAAGATAGAGGCCACCAAGCTGGCCACGGCATCGGGAATAACCGTGACTATAGCCGACGGCAAGAAGAAGGACGCCATTTTGAAGCTGGCATACGGCGAGGCTATTGGCACCCGCTTTCTGCCGACTACCAGCAAACTTGAAAGCCGCCAGCGCTGGATGCTCTCCGGCCTTTGCACCAAAGGCCGACTGACGGTAGATGCCGGCGCGGCGCTCGCCCTGAAGAACCAGTACAGGAGCCTGCTGGCGGCCGGCATCAAACAGGTCAGCGGAAGGTTTAACCGCGGCGACATCGTTGACATCTACGACTCTGAAGGGGCTCGCCTCGGCTGTGGCATAACCAACTACAGCTCAGGTGATATTGATATAATCAAGGGTGCTCACTCCAGGAAAATTGCCACCCTTGTCAAATACGATTATGGCCCTGAAGTGATACACAGAAATAACCTGGTAATACTTTAGAAGGAGAATGCTCAAGTGGGTAAAGGCAAGCTCTACAGGTCTAACGATGAACAATTGTTGGGTGACATCGAGTATCAGCTCCAGGTTGAGTCAAAGACGAGCTGGTGGGGAGAGCTCATCTTTGAGGATTACGTGCGCGTCAGCGATGGCGGAGGATATACCATTGAGCTGGAAGACGCCCGCCGCGGCCAGTGTTACCTCAAAAAGAGGGTCAACCGGGCGGTGAGCGGGGTGCCGCCCCGTTATATCTACCATTTCACAGGGGCTAGCCTACTTGATAAATCAACAACATAGTCCGCAAACTTAAGCCGCCAAGGGAAATAGATAATGCAAGAGGAAACTGGACTTCTTTCACCATACCGGGTATTAGACCTTTCCGATGAAAAAGGGCTCGTTTGCGGGCGCGTCCTGGGAGACTTCGGCGCCGACGTTATCAAGGTGGAAAGGCCCGGCGGCGACCCATGCCGCAATATCGGCCCTTATTATAAAGACACCCCCCACCCCGAAAAAAGCCTCTTCTGGTTTGCCTACAGCGCCAATAAGCGCGGTATTACCTTAAACATGGAGTCCGACAAAGGCCGGGAGATATTTAAAAAGCTGGTCAAGAGCGCCGATGCCGTGGTTGAATCCTTCTCGCCAGGATACATGGCCAGCCTGGGGCTGGGATACGATGAACTTGCGCAGGTCAATCCAGCTATAATAATGACCTCGATCACCCCCTTCGGCCAGTCAGGGCCGTACAGGGACTTCAAGGGCCCTGACCTGGTAACCTGGAGCATGGGCGGAATGTCGCAGGTCAGCGGCGACCCTGACCGCCCCCCCCTGATGTCCAGCTACCCTCACGCCTTTCTCTT
>CAYWUK010000187.1:0-3410 GCA_964461475.1 uncultured Dehalococcoidaceae bacterium | reverse complement strand
GCGCACCTGAATGGGGTTCAGGTGGTCGCCGGTTCAAATCCGGCCGCCCCGACCATATTAATGTGAGAGCTTGAAGGGGAAAGGAGGGCTATCATGCCTACATCAATTCATGAGATGGTAAAGAGGCACCTTGAAACATTGCCAAAAGAGCTCCCTGAAATTCTCGATGCGATGGATGAACATATTAGAGCTGCGGCCGCAGCAGCTAAGAAAGCCGGGGAAGCAGCCATGTTAGGAAAACAAGCTGCTTTTGCCGCCGCCAAGGCTTCGGAAGAGGCAGAAAAAGCTGGCGAGAAGGCGGCAGAGGCCGCTGTAAGTGCTGCTAACCAAGCTGCAAGGAAAGCTGAAGAAGCTAGTGGTAAAGCTATAAGGGCTTGTGAAGAAGTCAAGTTACGGATTGAGTCCTTAGAAAAAAGACTGAATAGAATTGAGGAAACAACTCCCCGTTTGAGGGAACTGGCAGAGAAACAAAGGATGGCGGAGGGCTATAAGACTATGGCTAAAGAGCAAAAGCAGTTTGCCGCTATGGCTTCAAAAACAGAGCATGAAGTCCTGCCAGAATGGAAATAGACCATGCCCAGAGACATAAAGCGCGGTGAGATTTACTGGGTGGACTGGAACCTGGGTAGAGGCAGCGAACAGAGCGGGCTAAGGCCCGCTCTTATTATTCAGAACGATATTGGGAATAAGTTCAGCCCGACAACGATTGTGGCGGCACTCACCACCGCTATTGAGAAACCGTATCCATTCTTGGTAAAAGTTGCGGCAAAGGAAAGCGGTTTGCCGAAAGACAGCACCATTAATCTGGCGGTGATACTGACTATTGATAAAATCCGTTTGACTGATAAATGCGATGAATTAGGTGAAGCGAAGATGGCTGAAATAGATGAGGCGATTAAGACGAGCCTAGGACTATGAAAGCCAAGCGGCCTCCGCCTTTCCTCGCGGTTATTCCTTGAGAGAAGAAGTAAGCGGCGGCTCAATGAGTTTCTGGCTTCGTTTGGCCCTCACAAACTCCTGAATTAGGATTAGAGCGATAAATAAAGCCGCCAGTATCTGGCGCGATATCATATAATATCCAGAATTCACAATGCGCCCGAAAGCCTTATAGGATGCCTCTGCCGGCAACGACTGATACGTCTCCCGGACGACCTTCTCCTGCTTGAAATAAGTCTCCCACAGCCCAGCAGCATCCTCATGTTCAATCCCATAAGTGGCTACCCAGTTATCAATCCGCTGCTGGATCTCATTCAGCCCTTCTATTCTACTGTAAAGCAATTCATAACTACCTGCCCAGTTGCCATAGATAACCTGAGCGACGAGGAACATCGTCAAAATGAGGCCAATCCAGTAAATGTTATAGCGCCAGATAAACTTCCTTGTTATTGTCCAGAGTCCCCTGAACATCCCCTCTTTCTCCCCATGCCAAATTACTGCACCATCTTAGACCCTCAATCAATCCTCTCAGAGAGCCACCAATAATGACCTCTTACTCCACTCTTAGAGCTAATTGTAGCACAACTCTCTAATTTTTTTCTATAGCCAGTTAACAGAAAGCAAGCTAGTCGCTTCCCATTGGTTAGTTTGAAAATATTGACAAGGCATCAGTTGAAAAGTAATATTGACAATAAGAAGGAATTGAGCGGCCTCCACTTTTTTACTGGTCACGAGGAGCGAAATGGCTAAAATGAAAAAAATCGCACTGCTATCAGCGCTATTGATAATTGCGCTTCTGAGCGCGCCATCCTGCGCCAAAACGGTGCCACAGCAGGAATATGACAGGCTGAACTCCGAACTGGCAACGGCGCAGAGCCAGCTTGCATCAGCGCAGAGCAAACTGGCTGAGGCGGAGACATTCAAAACAAAATACGAAGAACTAAACGCGAAATATGAGGAACTGAACAAACAGAATGACGCGGCAAAGGACGAAACCGAAGCAATGAAAGCCCAGTACGAGCAACTGAACAAGGAGCATGAGGCACTGAACGCACAATATGAAGCCATAAAGGGCGAACTGGAGGCAACAAAGGCCAGGTACGAGCAACTGAGCGCAGAATATGATGAGCTGACCAACCAGATTGAAAACCTGACAGCGCAACCAGCGGAAGCGACGGCTGCAGGAGTAGAACAGGCGCTGTTCCAACTGATAAACCAGGAAAGGACGAAAAAGGGTCTGGCTGAACTTATGTTGGGCAAAGACCTCTACAAGTGGGCAACGGGAAATAGCCACGACATGGCGATAAACAAGAAGCTTCAATACTCTGATTATCCCTCTTTCCAGCAAATTTTCTGGGCTACGGGATACAAAACCGCAGAGAGTATATCCACCGCTGCATTAACAATCTGGAAAAATCAGGAGCAATACGACAAAATCTTTCTTAATGCGGCCACCCCCTACGGCGCGGTGGCGGCCTATAAATCGGGCGAAATCTTCTACATCACCTTTATCGCCGATTACTTTGACTGACGCCGCATTGCGCTTGAGGCTTCAGCCTTTCTTAATCAATAGTCATCATGCACTGGCGGCGTAAACCCGTCCCACTATCAGGAATGGACTTCAGCATCCATTGGCTATAAAATTATCTTGATATTCCCAAAACTTGCGAGCTTTTTCGCGCCGGAATGAAAAGGTTTAAGCTTATCGAGCACACCGCCGACACCGGAATAATCGCCTATGGCCGGAACATGGCCGAGGCCTATGCCAACGCCGCCTACGGCCTGTTTTCCATAATCGCCGACCTCAGGGCGGTAAGGGGAACCGAATCCCACCTGGTGGAGATAAGCGAAGAAGACAAGGACGCCCTGCTCTTTGAGTGGCTAAACCGCCTCATATACCTCTTTGACGTTGAGATGCTTCTATTCAAAAGGTTCAATATAATTAAATTAGATGATAAGCAGTTAAAGGCGGTGTGCCACGGCGAGAAATACAACCCCTCCCGCCACCACCTGAAGACGGGGGTAAAGTCGGCAACATATTATATGCTAAAGGTGGACGAAGAGAAGAACCAGGTACAGGTTATCTTCGACGTCTAGGAGGTGAGGAATGGCCAAGTGGAGTGGGCCTCTTGAAAAGATAGATGATTACCGATGGAGAATACCGAAAAGCTACAAGGCGGGCATGCGCGTGCCCGGCATAATCTACGCCGATGAGAATATGCTGGGAAATATCTTGGCGGAGCAGGCCCCGGAGCAGGTGGCCAATGTGGCCTTCCTGCCGGGAATAGTGAAGTATTCCCTGGCCATGCCCGATATACACTGGGGCTACGGCTTCGCCATAGGCGGCGTGGCCGCGATGAGGCTGGATGATGGCGTCATCTCCCCGGGCGGAGTGGGCTTTGACATCAACTGTGGGGTGCGCATCCTGCGCACCAACCTAACCCAGCAGGAGGTCTGCCCCAGCATAAAACCGG
>CAYWUK010000186.1:0-3418 GCA_964461475.1 uncultured Dehalococcoidaceae bacterium | reverse complement strand
CGGCAGGGTGATGATAGGCCCCCTGGTGCGTGAATTCTTCGGCAGAAAAAATTTTGCCACCATCACCGGCTTCATGAACGGTATAATTGTCCTGGGCGGCATCGCGGGCCCGATAATCGCTGGCTGGGTATTTGATACGCGGGGTAGCTATCAGGGCTTATGGCTCTTATTTGCCGTCCTCATGCTGGTGGCTTTAACCGCAACAGCGACCACTCCTGCTGCCCGCAAGATGGCGGAGAGAGCCATCACAGATTAAGTGCAGGTTTCCTCAGGAACAGGCTAAGCAAATAATTTTATAGATATCTCCTTGAGAAGCCCTTGACACAGATATAAAATAGCCACTAAACTGTAGCGACCATGAATGCTTCCGCGTTGCCCCTTGACGGCATAAGGATATGCGATTTCACAGCTGTTTGGGCGGGGCCGTATGCAACTCAACTGCTTGCTGAGTTCGGCGCGGAAGTCATCTGGATTGAATCGCGCCAGATTCCTAAGAGGGGCGGATACCGCCCTGGCCTGGGGCGGGGTGTGAAGGGAAGGATGTCGCTGGCGCCGCCGGACAGGGAGCCCGGCGCAAGGCCCTGGAACCGCAACCCCGTGGCCAACGCTCACAGTCGCAACAAGCTGAGTATAACGCTAAATCTGAGGCGCCCCGAAGGAGCCGATATCTTCAAAAGGCTGGCCAAAGTGAGCGATGTGGTCATTGAGAATAACGGCCCGGGCACGATGGAGAAACTGGGCATCGGCTACGAGGTATTGAAAGAAGTGAAGCCCGATATAATCATGGTGAGGATGCCCGGCTTCGGCCTGTCCGGGCCATACAAGGACTTTCGCAGCTTCGGCTCCCAGCTTGACAACTTCTGCGGCCAGGCCTTGCTTATGGGTTACCGGGACTGCGATGCGTCGTTGATGTCCGGCACCGTCCATGCCGATGCCACCGCCGGGGTCAACGCAGCGCTGGCGGCGATTATGGCGCTGCTGCACCGCCAGCGAACCGGCGAAGGTCAGCTCATAGAGCTGGCGCAGGTGGAGACTCTGATACCCCAGCTCGGCGAGATAATTATGGACTGGACTATGAACCGGCGCAACCGGGAAAACCCGGGCAACCGCCATCCATCGGCTATTCAGGGGTGCTATCGCTGCAAGGGGGAGGACCGCTGGGTCAATATCACCATCAACTCGGATGAGGAGTGGCAGGGGTTCTGCCGGGCGCTGGGCAATCCCTCCTGGTGTCAGGATGAGAGATTCAGCACAGTATTAAGCCGCTATCAGCATCACGATGAGCTGGACGAGCTCATTGAGGGGTGGACCGTTCAGTATGATAATTACGAGGTGATGCATCTCCTGCAGAGCGAAGGTGTCCCGGCCGGGCCGCTGATGAATGAGAGAGATTGCTACGCTGACCCTCACCTAAAGGGGCGTGAATTCTTCCAGGAACTGACGCAGGCTGATTGTGGCATTCATCTCTATCCGGGCACAGCGTGGAAGATGAGCAAGACCACTAATAAGATCAGGCGGCCGCCCTGTCTTTTTGGCGAGCACAATGAATATGTCTATAAGCAGGTCATAGGCGTATCCGATGAGGAATATGCCGAGCTGGAGAAGGCGGGGCATATTGGCATGGATTATGCTTCAGAGGTTGACCATGGGTGAACATCTCATCCTTGAGAGGAGTAGCTCCGACAATGAGTAAAGACTACGCGAACATAATTTATGAGAAGAAGCCGCCAATTGCCTATATCGCGTTCAACCGGCCCACGAGTATGAATGCTTTGGCCATGGCATTGCAATTAGAGGCCAGGGATGCTCTGGAGAATGCCGGATGGCAGGATGATGATATCAGGGTGATAGTTATAAAGGGTGCGGGGCACTGCTTCAGCTCTGGCTTTGATATGATTGAGGGCAATGATGAAGGGACCGAGCGCAATGCTGCACAGTGGCGGGCGCATTTCTTCAAGAGCAAGGGGTTTCACTCGTCCGCCTTCTGGGACGTGTTCTGGAATAACCCGAAACCGCTGATAGCCCAGGTGCATTCCTACTGCTTGGGCGGGGCGATGGCTGCATTGTCCTTCTGCGACCTTTGCATCTGCTCCGAAGACGCCCTGTTCGGCTATCCCAACGTGAGGGTCGGCGGCCCCTTCCTCGCCGGTGTATGGCCGTGGATACTGGGCATGCGGAAAGCCCTTGAGCTCCTGTTCACCGGCAACCTGATTGATGCGCAGGAGGCATGTCGCCTGGGGCTGGTGAACAAGGTGGTTTCCAGAGACAAGCTGGAGGACGAGGTAAATAAACTGGCCCAGACCATAGCCAAGGTCCCGGCCCTGGCCAATGAATACAACAAGAAGCTGGTGCACCTATCTTACGAGTTGATGGGCATCCGCCAGGCGATTGAGCACTCCGATGAGCTGGAGTCCATCTCTTACTGCGGCATGGCCAGGCCGATACCGGAGAGGGAGGAGTTCCAGAGAATCAGAAAAGATAAGGGCTTAAAAGCTGCCCTTGGGTGGCGAAACAGCCGCTTTGCTGAAGAAGACGCCTGGTGGAAGGAACGAAGGAAAAAAGCGGAAGATAAACGCTAACTGGCGGGAATAATAGTGCAACAATTGCTGTCAGACGTCAAAGTGCTCGACCTCACACACTATATCGCCGGCCCTTACTGCACCAAGCTGCTGGCGGATTACGGCGCCGACGTCATCAAGGTTGAAAAGCCGGGCGAGGGCGACGGGGCCAGAAGGCTTGGTCCTTTCGCGGGGGATGTCCCTCACCCGGAAAAAAGCGGGCTTTTCCTGCACCTGAACACGAACAAACGCGGCATCACCTTGAACCTGAAGAGCGACATGGGGAAGGAGATATTCAAGAAACTGGTCAAAAGGGCGGATATACTGGTGGAGAGCTTCAGCCCCAGGGTAATGCCCGCTCTGGGGTTGGAATACGAGGCATTGGAAAAGATAAACCACGGGCTGGTGATGACCTCCGTCTCTAACTTCGGCCAGAAAGGACCCTACCGCGACTATAAGGCATCGGAGATTATCTTCAGCGGCATGGGGCATGCCATGAACACCCAGGGCGAGCCCGACCGCGAGCCGGTGAAAATGGCGGGCAACCTCATGCAATATCAGGCTGGAACGATGGCAGCCACGGTGACCCTGGCTGCGCTTTTCGGCAATAGGCTGCACGGGATTGGGCAGCATGTTGACATATCTATCATGGAGACCCACCTGGGCAGCATGGACAGGAGGGCGCCAAATCTCATCGGCCACGCTTACAATCCCACCGAGGTCAGCCTGAGGGCGTCATACGGCATAGGCCTGGGCTTTCCTTACGGAAACTACCCCTGTAAAGACGGCTATTTCGCTATCGCCGGGGGAGTATATTTTGGTTTCTGGCCGAGGATGGTTGCCATGCTCGGCATGCCCGA
>CAYWUK010000185.1:0-3469 GCA_964461475.1 uncultured Dehalococcoidaceae bacterium | reverse complement strand
TATGACTATCCCGCCAAGCCTGCCGAAGAGTTTGAGGAAGAGGTTGAAGGCGAGCCTGCCGAGCTATGGCAGGATACAGGGCAACTTGATGACGAAAAAACAGAAGCGCCGCTTGATTTAGAGATGGAAATGCCTGCGGGAGGGCTGGAAGAAGAGGAGGTAACCGACGACCCCGTGCGCATATACCTCCATGAGATTGGCCGGGTGCATCTCCTCACCGCCCATGATGAGAAGTCGCTGGCGAAGAAGATGGAGGAGAATAAATATATTAACGAGATAAAACAGAGGCTCCTGGAAAAATACGGAAAGACCTCTATGTCAAGCGATATACTGCTGTATATGCTCAAGGAGCTGGAGCAATCTTCTTCGTTGATTGGCCTGCTACGGGAGCAGCTTGGCCTGCCTAAGACAAACGGCTTCATAGAAAGCATCTATAATGACAAGTTGCAGGAAAGCATTGAAGGCAGCATAGATCCGCAATTAGTCAATGCCGTAGCTGCCAAGTTAGACAAGCCCATTACAGACACGGAACTGATAATTGTTTCTCTGGCCTTGAATAGTGCGCTTATCCCTAAAGAAGTCCTTGATACAATCAAGAGCAGCACCTCGCTGGCCGATATAAGCAAACTGGCAACGGATGCCGATTTCATCGCCTTCCTTCAGGACCATGAAAAGCAGTTCGCCAACTACCTGGAGCAGATAGCGCGCGAGGCCAGGAAGGCGGAAAGGCATCTTATTGAGGCAAACCTGCGACTTGTGGTGAGCGTGGCCAAGAAACACATCGGAAGGGGCATGTCCCTCCTTGACCTTATTCAAGAAGGAAATATCGGGCTGATGAGGGCCGTGGAGAAATTTGACTACCGCAAAGGCTACAAATTCAGCACTTACGCCACATGGTGGATTAGGCAGGCATTAACCCGCGCCATAGCCGACCAGGCCCGTACCATCCGCATCCCCGTCCACATGGTGGAGACGATTAACAGGCTATTGAGGACAAGCCGCCGCCTCGCCCAGGAATACGGGCGGGAACCCACCTCTCGCGAAATCGCCAAGGAGATGGAGATATCCTCCGACAAGGTCAGGGAGATAGTCAAGGTATCGCAGCTGCCCATCTCGCTGGAGTCGCCAATAGGCGAAGAGGAAGACAGCCCCCTGGGCAACTCCATAGAGGACAGAAATGCACTGCCGCCGGTAGATGTCGCCTCCAAGCAACTGCTAAAGGAACAAATCGAGGATGTGCTCGGCACATTGACCCCCCGCGAACAGCGGGTGCTGCAACTCAGGTTTGGCCTTGAGGACGGCAGGAGCCGCACGCTGGAGGAAGTGGGCAGAGAGTTCAAGGTGACGCGGGAGCGGATTCGCCAGATCGAGGCCAAGGCGCTGCGCAAACTGCGCCATCCCAGCCGGAGCCGCAAGCTGAAGGACTACCTGGAATAGGGCCTACCGGAACATCCCCATTATGTTCTTGGGCAGCTTGCCGTTCGCACCCATCTTCATCAGCTTCTGCATCTGCTGGAACTGGTTGAGAAGCTGGTTGACATCATGAGGCATCACTCCACTCCCCCGGGCAATGCGCCGGCGGCGGCTGCCGCCGATGATGCCAGGGTTGTGCCTCTCCTGCGGCGTCATGGAAAGCACAATAGCCTCAACCTTTTTCATGTGTGCTTCATCGGCACCGGCGGGAAGACGCCCGGCCAGCTTTGACATCCCCGGCAGCATCTCAATCATCTGAGATAACGGCCCCATTTTCTTAATCGCCCTCAACTGCTCCAGGAAATCCTCAAGGTCAAAGCTGGCGCTCTTGACCTTCTTCGCCAGCTCTTTGGCCTTTTGTTCATCCAGATTAGCCTCGGCTTTCTCAATAAATGTGAGCATATCGCCCATGCCCAGGATGCGCGATGCCAGCCTGTCCGGGTAAAAAGGCTCCAGGGCATCCACCTTCTCCCCAACGCCGATGAACTTAATGGGCACCCCGCTTATCCACCTTATGGAAAGGGCGGCACCACCTCGCGCATCACCATCCATCTTGGTCAGGATAAGCCCGCTCAAATTTACCCGCGCGTGAAACTCCTCGGCGACCCTCACCGCATCCTGTCCGGTCATGGCATCAACCACCAGCAACACCTCGTCCGGCTTGAGCACTTTCTTCACCTGAGACAGCTCCTCCATCATCGCCTCATCTATGTGGAGGCGGCCGGCGGTATCAACTTTAAGCCAGTATGCAGCCAGCGTCTTCGCCTTAGATAGAGCATGGGCACAAACGTCCTTACTGGCGACGCTCGGAGCTTCCCTATAGACCGGAATATCGATGCGTTCGCCGAGTGCCACCAGTTGCTCGATAGCCGCCGGACGGCGATTATCGGCGGCAACCAGCAGCGGGTTCTGCCCGGAGTGCTTCAGATGCAGGGCGAGCTTGGCGGCAGTGGTGGTCTTGCCGCAGCCCTGGAGGCCTACCAGCATAGCCACGGAGGGGGGCTGCGACGATGGTGTCAGGCGACTCTGCCCATCGCCGAGGGTGGCTATGAGCTCCTCGTTGACGATTTTGATTATCTGCTGGGCAGGCGTCAGGCTCTGCAACACCTCGACGCCGAGAGAGCGCTCCCGCACCCTGGCGGTGAAGTCCTTGACCACCTTGAAATTGACATCAGCCTCAAGAAGGGCTAAACGCACCTGGCGCAGGGCATCGTCTATGTCCTTTTCGCCAAGCTTGCCGCGATTCCCCAAAAGGCGGAATATGCCGTTTAACTTCTCGCTAAGAACCTCAAACATAGCAATTTCATTCTAAGGGGAGACAAGGGCAGCGGTCAAGCAAAATTTACGCAGCATTTAAGAGAGGCATCAGCACCCCTTATTGTGCTAAAATTATGTAACTGAAATTATCATCTGGAGCCTAAATGATTCCCATCAGACTGGCAATGCGCAATTTTATGTGCTACCGCGATGACGTGCCTCCGCTGCACTTTGAAGGCATCCATCTGGCATGCCTCTCCGGCGATAACGGCAACGGCAAATCGGCCCTTATTGACGCCATAACGTGGGCGCTCTGGGGACAGGCCAGAGCCAGGAGCGACGACGACCTGATATATTCCGGCCAGGCGGAAATGGAGGTGTACTTTGACTTTGCCGTCGGCCAGCAGACCTATCGCATCATCCGCAAGCGCTCCAAGCCCAAGCGCTCCAGGGGCGCGGGGCAAACCGTCCTAGAGCTTCAAACAGCGGCGGGGGACGGGTTCAAGTCAATCACGGGAAACACCCAGTCCCAGACGCAGCAGAAGATTATCGACATTTTACACATGAATTACGAGACCTTTGTAAACAGTGCCTATCTGCGACAGGGTCGCGCCGACGAGTTCACCGTGAAACAGCCGGCAAGTCGCAAGGAGGTGCTGGCGTACATCCTCGGTCTATCCGTTTTTGACCAACTTGAAGAAAAGGCCAGGGCCAGGGTAAAACAGGGAGAAACAGAAGA
>CAYWUK010000184.1:0-3533 GCA_964461475.1 uncultured Dehalococcoidaceae bacterium | reverse complement strand
CTTAGGCTTTACCAATCCTGAACATCTTGGTGCCACATACGGGGCATACACCCTGAGTAGCCGGTTTCCCGTTCTTCATGGTTATGCTTTTGGCATCCTTCATTTCTCTCTTGGCGCGGCATTTTACGCAATATGCTTGCATGGGTAGACCTCCTTTGTTGATTAACTGATTAATAAAGATAAACTATTACAGGCTCAATGTCAATAGCTTTGAAGCCTAATTTATGCCTATTTGAAGATTTTTATCTATTTTTGTGAGGCGAAAAGGGCTAAAAAGGCCCGTAAATCGCCCACTTGGCCGGTTCATTGACATTGAAACGAGGAGGTAGTAGCATATTTATTACTTTAGTAACAAGCCAAATAGTCCTATATAGCTACTATCACTTATGCAATGGAAAAAACGGAGGTGAAGGATGTCCGGCAATTATGAATTCCCCAAGTTCAAGGCGGCGGCAGTCCAGGCAGCTTCGGTGGTTAAGGACGCGCCGGAATACTTTGACACGCAGGCGACTCTGTCCAAGGCGGTGAGCATCATCAACGAGGCGGGCAGGCACGGCGCAAGGTTGATTGTATTCCCGGAGGGCTGGCTGCCCTGTTTCACTTACTGGTCGTTTGACTTTAGCGAGCGAGATGCCTTCATGGATATCTGGGCCAAATATCTCTGGAGCTCAATTGAAGTGCCCGGCGCAGAGACGGAAGCCCTGTGCGCTGCCGCAAAATCTGCCGATGCCTACATCGCCATGGGGATTAACGAGCGGGACAGTAAATATCGGGGAAGGATGTACAACTCCATACTCTATATATCGCCGCGCGGCGAGATTATGGGCACGCACCGCAAAATCTGCAACACCGCTGCCGAGCGCCTTTTCCATACGCCGGGCGATGGCGGCGATAACCTCAAAACGGTGTTCCAGACGGAGATAGGCAACATCGGCGGCTCTATCTGCGGCGAGCACGCTCAAATGACATTAACCTATAACTGGGTTATGCAGGGGATACAGGTGCATTGCTCGCTCTGGCCGGGGTACAGCTATCTGAAAGTGAACACAGACATTAGAACGCGGTCGCTCTGCGAAATCGCCAAGTGCTTCGGCGTATTGGCGACCGCCTACATGCCCGAGGAGGAAAAACCGAAGAACTTCTACCGGAACAGCCTGTTCACCATCCCCGGCTCTTTCGCCGGCGGCAGCGGCATAGTCAACCCCCGCGGCGAGTATATCGCCGGGCCGGTTTATGACCAGGAGACCATCGTTTACGGGGATATTGACCTAGCGCAAAACGATCTTAACCGCTACGCCGTCAACCTGACCGGGGCATATAGCCGCTGGGACATCATCAACGTCAACGTCCGCGAGGAGGCCTACCAGCCCATAGTAAGCATGGAAGAAGCGGAGGGCGAATCGCCAGGCAGAATAAAGGAGCTGGAAGAGCAGGTGAAACAGCTCAGGCAGCAAATCGCTGCTTTACGCGAGACCGAGGAGAAAAAGCATGGTCAACGTAGCCAGAAATAGCGATGTCCGCATTGATAAACTGGCGCTGGGGCCCTACGGCACCAATGCCTACATCATCACCTGCCTCAAAACGAGGGACAGCGCCCTGATAGACACCCCCGCCGAGGCGGATAAAATCCTGGACAGATTGAAAGGGACCAGCCCAAAATACATACTGCTCACACACAATCACTTCGACCATCTGGGCGCCCTCGCCGAATTATACTCAAAACTGAAGGTTCCGCTGGCTGCCCATGCGGCTGACGCCAGCCAGTTGCCGATACCGCCGGAAAGGCTGCTGAACGACGGCGATATGATTCCCCTGGGGAAGCTGAAACTGGAGGTTATTCACACGCCAGGCCATACGCCGGGCAGCTTGTGCTTCAGGTACGGCCGCTACCTGCTCGCAGGGGATACCATCTTCCCCGGCGGCCCGGGCAAGACAGCTTCGCCGGCGGCGTTCAGCGAGATAATAAAGTCCATAACGGGAAAATTTTTTACCCTGCCAGAAGACACAACGATATTCCCCGGCCACGGCGACTCTACAACGGTAAAAAAGACAAAAGAGGAATTTGCCGTCTTTTCCTCGCGCCCCCACGGCCCAGACCTCTGCGGGGACGTGCTCTGGCTCTCAACCTAGACGCGCCGTAATCACCACATTATCTCTTCGCGGTGGAAAGCCTCGGCCAGCTCGTAATCCTGTCCCTGGGCCATATCCCTGGCGCGCCCCCTCAGCCACTCCTCAATCCCGGGGAAATTGTCGTCGCTTATCTGGCTTTTGTGGCAGCGCAGCGCCGCCAGCTTCATATCAAAGGTACCGCTAACATTACAGCGATGGTTCTCATAAGGGGAAGCCCAGCACCAGACCTCTTTGACCTTATGCGGCTTAAGCCCTTCCTCCAGAAGGTCGGGATAAGCGAGGTGGTCGCGGGCATAGGGAAAAACGGCGTCAAGGGTGACGCGACTGGCCATGCGGTGGTCGCGATGCCAGATATAGCGCCGATATGGGTCGGCGGTTACCACTATCTTCGGCCGGTAAATCCTTATCTGACGCACAACCTCCTTCCTGAACTCAGGCGTATCCTCCAGGCTCTGGTCAGGATGGCGCAGGAAGACCACTTCCTGCACTCCCAGGAGTTTGGCCGCCGCCAGTTGTTCCTGCTCCCTTATTCTGGCCAGCTCCTCCGGCTTCATTGCAGGGTCGCTGGTGCCCTTGTCGCCATTCGTGCACACCACGTAAACAACGCCCTTGCCCTCTTGCGTCCAGTGAGCCACCGTGCCGGCGACGCCGAATTCGGCATCGTCCGGGTGCGGGGTAACCACCATCACATGAGCCTGCTTAGTCGCCATACCCGAGCCTCCTTGTTATCAATACCTACTAAAATTGTATAACACCCCCTTAAGCTGATACAATTTTAGCTTGAAGATGTCATCCAGCGATATAGGTTATTCTCAATACAACATCAGAAACTATCGGCCCGGAGATTTCAACAAGTTCGTCCGCTTAAAAATAGAGGCGGAAAGGCTGGAGCCGACGGGGGGCGACGTCTCTGCGCAGGTCGTTGCCGAAGGACTGAACAGGCCGGGGTACTCCCCCGAAAAAGACCTGTTCATCGCCGAGGCAGCCAAGAAAATGGCAGGCTACATGGACATTGCTCCAGAGCTGACCATCGGGCGGGTTGTCCTCAGCTGCTGGATACACCCCGAGCACAGGAGCAAAGGGCTTGCCGCCAGCCTCCTTGAGCACGCTTTACGCCGCGCCAGAGAACTGGGGGCCAGGGTGGCACACGCGAACTCAGCGGAGGATAACTCCGCCGCCCGGAATGCGCTGTCCAAACTGGGCTTTATGCCTGTCCGGCGATTCCTTGAGCTGAGGCTAGACATTGGCCGCGTCCGCTGGCAGGATATCGACCGGGCTGCCTCAGGATGCCGCCACCTGAGGCGGGGAGAAGAAGGCAAGCTGGCCCGGGTTCAGAACCGCTCCTTTGTCGATACCTGGGGATACAACCTCAATACTGCGGAAGATATAGCCTACCGCATGAA
>CAYWUK010000183.1:0-3576 GCA_964461475.1 uncultured Dehalococcoidaceae bacterium | reverse complement strand
GGAGAGCGTGTGTAGCCTTTGGCTACCGTGGGTTCGAATCCCACCCTCTCCGCCACCATGTTTTTGAAATCTGCGCATCGTTAACCATTCAGGTAACTGCGCGCCAGCTCCGTTAGAAAGTCCGACTTCAAGCGCAGGCTGGCAATATCAACCTTCTCATTCCTGCCATGAACGGACTGCTTCATGGCGGGGTCAAGGTCGAGTGCCATGGTACATATCCCGTAGCAGGGCATGCCCAGCCCCCTCAGAAACTTGGAGTCGGTAGAGCCTGAAGAAATGCATGGCAGGGACACGCAATCTCCAAGTAATTTTTTCATCGTATCCGTAATCAACTGATAGTGAGCGGAGTCGGAGGGAGAGAACGTCGGCGGCTGGTAAAGGAGCGTCTCTACATCAATATCGCCGACAACTTTCTTTAGTTCCTTGGTAACATATTCTTCATCCTGCCCAGGCAAGATTCTAATGTCTAAATTCGCCTCGCACTCATCCGGTATAATGTTCACCTTGGCTCCACCCTTGACCATGTTCGGCGCTATCGTCATGCGGGTGGCCGCCGAGAAAGACGCGGCAAATGTCCTGTCCTCCATCTCCTGCACTACCTGGTCGATATTATGTTCGTTCACTTCAAAATGAAAGCCCCTGAACCTGGCTACCGTTTTAACCAGTTGTTCAACCTCGGGTATCAAGGTTATCTTCGGCTGGTAGCGGGCCAGGCCCACTATCGCCTCGGCCATCTTAATCACGGCATTATCTCCCAGCATAGGGAGAGACCCATGAGCGGAAACCCCCCTTGCCTTCAGCCTGCTCCAGCAGACTCCCTTCTCCCCGATCTGTGTAAAATGACATATCCTGCCGTCTATCTGCACCGGCTCCCAGCCGCCCTCATTAATACAGAAATCAGCCATAAGCTTATCCTTATGGTTTTTCACCAGGTACTCCATCCCCGATGCTCCACCAGCCTCTTCGTCTGCGGTGGCAACAAAGATGAGCTTCCCCCCAAGCTTGCCGCTGCGCGCCAGATTCAGCACCGCCCATGCCTCGGCAGCCGCCAAACCTTTGCAGTCTATAGTGCCACGTCCATAGACGAAGCCATCCTTTATCTCCCCGGAAAAGGGGGCAAAGTCCCAGTCATCGGAGGCTGCCACCACATCAATATGAGATGCGTACAAGAGGCTTTTCTTGCCCTCGCCCACCTGGGCAATTAAGCTGCCGCGCCCCGGAGCGGACTCAATAATCTCGCTGGAAATCCGGTTCTCATCAAAAAAATCCTTGAGATACTTGGCCACTGCCGTCTCTCCGCCGGGAGGATTGACCGACGGAATTTTTACCATGTCGGACAACATATTCTCTATTTGCAAAGCTTCTCCCTCCTTACGCTTATAATCTTATGATGACCACTGGATAACCTGAGGTTTCCAACTAATAATAGCACAATTCGGCCTGTGAGCACCAATCAGCTCAACACGCATTTTTAATCTGGCCTAAACCGGTTCTCAATTGTTCAGCAGGTCGTCTCTGTGCTAGAATAAAATTGCTTTGAAGATAAACGCTGACATCAAATATTGGGTGGGCTTCAGCCTCATTTCCGGCATTGGGCGCGCCAAGTTCGCCCGCATGGAGAACCACTTCGGTAACCTGGAGAACGCCTGGAATGCGCCCGCAGCCGAGCTCAAACTCGCTGGCCTGGACAATGGCTCAATACAGACCATCACATACTGGCGGCCAAAGATTTCTCCGGAAGAGGAAATGGCAAAGCTGGAGCGAAATGGCGTAAAGGCGCTCACCTGCAATAGCCCGGATTACCCCTCCCGGCTAAAGGAAATATATGATTATCCGCCGGTGCTCTACGTCAGAGGCTCACTGCTCACCGAAGACGAATGGTGCCTGGCAGTGGTCGGCACCCGCCGAGCTTCCGTCTATGGAAGACAGATCGCGGAGGAAATAGTGGCTGACCTTGCCCAAAACGGGATTACCATCGTCAGCGGACTGGCTAAGGGCATAGACTCGATAGCGCACAGGAGCGCCATGGATGCTGGGGGCAGGACTATAGCCGTATTCGCCTCCGGGCTCGATATCGTCTACCCTGGCGAGAACACAGAGATGGCCCGCGAAATCATCCAGCGCGGAGCACTGGTAAGCGAATACCCTCTGGGCACCAAACCAAAGCCAGAAAACTTTCCCCGCCGCAACCGCATCATGAGCGGGTTAAGCCTGGGCATCCTCGTCGTTGAGGCCGACGAGACCAGCGGTGCCATGATTACCGCCAACCTCGCCCTGGAACAGAACAGGGAGGTATTCGCCATTCCCGGCAGCATACTGTCGCCGGTCAGCCGGGGCACCAACCGCCTCATCCAGGAAGGGGCCAAGCTGGTACGCGATTACACCGATATCCTGGAAGAGCTGAATCTTACAGCCGTAGCACACCAGCTGGAGATGAAAGAGATTATACCAGCATCCGATGCTGAAGCTGTGCTGCTGAAGCAGCTCGGTGCCGAGCCGACCCATATTGACGAAGTCTGCCGCAACAGCAACCTGCCAGCGGCAACGGTCAGCAGCACACTGGCTATGATGGAGCTTAAAGGACTGGTTAAACAGGTAGGGACCATGAACTACGTTCTGTCCCGCGAAGCCAGGCAGGAATACAGGGTACAGGTAGATTAGCGAGCATGAAGAAAAAATTAGTGATAGTGGAATCGCCAGCCAAAGCCAGGACGCTGAGCAAAATCCTGGGCAAAAGCTATAACCTCAAGGCTTCGGTGGGACATATAAGAGACCTGCCCAGAAGCCGCCTGGGGGTGGACATAGAGAAAGGCTTTGCCCCGCAATATGTGGTGCCGAGGGCCAAGAGCAAAATCGCAACTGAGCTCAAACAGGCCACCAAATCTGCCTCCGCCGTATATCTGGCCACCGACCCCGACCGCGAAGGAGAGGCAATCGCCTGGCACCTGACCGAGGTGACCAAAAGCGATGATATTCCCTTCCACCGCGTCGCCTTTCATGAGATAACAGAGGAGGCGGTCGAGCAGGCCTTTAAGCACCCGCGCAAGGTAGATATGCAGCTGGTCAACGCGCAGCAGGCGCGGCGCATCTTGGACAGGCTGGTAGGCAACAAGATAAGCCCCCTGCTCTGGAAGAAGGTAAGGAGAGGCCTCTCCGCCGGCAGAGTACAGTCGGTGGCGGTGAAGATTATCGTTGACCGCGAGCGCGAGATTGAGGCATTTGTCCCCGTAGAATACTGGAATATTGAGGCCGAGCTGAGCAAAAAAGCCGAAAAAAATTCATTCAAGGCCATGCTAATCGGTCTTATCGACGGCGCTAAGCTTGAAATTCACAGCCAGGAGCAGGCCGATAAGCTTATCGTCTTGCTGAAAGGGGCGGTTTACAGCGTCTTCAAATCGGAAACGAAGAAGGCAACCCGCCAGCCGGCCCCGCCCTTCATCACCAGCACCTTGCAGCAGGAAGCCTGGCGCAAGCTGCACTTCAGCGCCAAGCAGACCATGGCCGTCGCCCAGCAGCTTTACGAGGGCCTGCCCATCGGCTCCGAGGGCAACGTCGGCCTCATCACCTACATGCGCA
>CAYWUK010000182.1:0-3588 GCA_964461475.1 uncultured Dehalococcoidaceae bacterium | reverse complement strand
GGTATATATAGCCCAGGCCCCAGACGAAGAAGTTCAAAATGGCGGCGACAAGCGCCTTCTTCTTAGGCATCATTTACTCCCATCGATGGTCTCAAGCATTTCACCAATATTAAATAGCAATAAACCCTCTCAGGTGCTATTTCCATGCCCGATATAAATGGACATAGCTGCTTCATCTGTCTAGATGCTGCCACTAAAAATGATAGCAACATCTAGGGCCACTAAAAACCGCGAATGATAACCAGCAACTAAGTCAGGTTTCTTTGCCTCATTTGGGTTTGGCCAGGTATTTCTCCGGGTCGGCATCAAAGGCCTTCTTACAGCCAGGGGCGCAGAAGTAATATGTCTTCCCCTTGTATTCGGACTTGGCTGGCGCAGTTTTTTCATCGCATTCCATGTTACAGACCGAGTCTTTTGCCACTATTGTGGTAGTACTGCGGCTCTGGTATGCCCTGCTTGCGATGCCACCGCTATGCCGGGAGACCATTTTTGCTCAAGGTGTGGTGCCGAGTTCGCTCCGGTTTCTGACTAGCGGAGTACGGCCTTTATTGATTTAGTGCGAATCGAGCAGCATCTTTAATAACCTGAATTCTCTATGTTTAGACATTGACCACCATCTTAAAACGTAGGATTGTAGGCAAAAGGCTTTCAACAAAGATTCGAATTATTTGCCAAGGATAAAAAGAAATAGAAAGTTAGGCAATGAAAGCTTTAAAAGTTACCTATCGGGCGGTCCCGGAGAGCCGCAAGGAAGCGGCGGAAATCATCGGCGGTCACCTGCCTAACGTCGGCGATATCCCTCATGAAGCTTTCGAAAAGCCTCGCTGCGGACGTGACGTGCTCAATGGTCTTCGGACACTTGCCCTCGGGCCGCGCCACCAGGGTGTACCTTGATAAAAGATTGTTAATGCTCATGTGGCAGGGACCCTACCACCTGAGTTACTCCCACCGAATCGCATAAATTTTAGCCCCAAAACGCCGTCCTGTCAAGGCAAAGCCCGTTTCGGCTACGCAAAATCCTTTATGCCGAGCCGTCCAGAATCCGTAGTTGCTCGCGGGTTCCGATAACCACCAGCTCATCGCCAAGCTCAAGAGTCACCTCCCCCGAAGGATTGGTGAGAAGCTTACCGCCCTTCTTTTTGACCGCCAGAATATCTAGGGCACCGCAGCATTTCAACGCATCTGTCACCATCACCCCCAATGCCGGGGAACCGGGGCCAACTTTAATATTCTCCAGGATGAACTCACGGCCACGACTGTGCATTGTGGTATCAACAAAGTCAACGACAAGAGGACGCAGGGTAAGCATCGCCATATGCCTTCCGCCAATGCGATAAGGGGATATTATCCGGTCGGCACCGGCCCGTTTCAGCTTCACCTCAGACTCGTCGCTGGAAGCGCGGGCTACAACAAAGAGGTCATGACGTATCACCTTGGCCGAAAGGGTTACGTAAAGATTGTCAGCATCGTCGCCCAACGCCGCCACCAGAGCGCGGGCATTGCGTATACCAGCTTCATTTAAGACTTCGTCGCTGGTGGCATCGCCTTGAAGATACAGAAACCTATCCTCAGCGGCATTGTCAAGTGCAGCCTGCTCAGTCTCCACAATAACGAAAGGCATCTCCTCCTCTTTAAAAACGAGCGCCACTTCACGGCCCACCCGCCCGTAGCCACACAGGATAATATGGTCTTTAAGGTTCGCAATCCTTTCTTTCATGCGGTGCCTCCCCAGCATATGAGTCAACTGGCCTTCAACGAAGTATTGCACGAAAGAGGTGAGAGCATACAGCATTCCCCCCACCCCAACGATTATCAATATAATGCCGAAAATCCTACCGGCAGCAGAGAGAGGATGCACTTCAGCGTAACCCACAGTGCTTATGGTGATAACAGTCATATAGAGGGCGTCAAGGAATGGCCATCCTTCAATAGCCATATAGCCGGCGATGCCGAAGGCTATGATGAAGAAGAAGATAAATAGCACGCGCAAAAATCGCCGCCCGGGGTTCATATCTTCTCTTTACACCCCATTGCGCCTTATACTGGAAATCTGCCAGTAGCCCAGTGGCTTTGATTTGATGCTAAGCGATACTTGCTGGGGCTCAAACCCAGCCGCGAAGACGCATCGCCTCCACCACGCGACTTACCGCAACTACAAAGGCCGCCGTCCTCATATCAATCTTGCGCGTCAAAGATTCAGCCAGAACAGCCTTGAAAGCCTTTTTCATAATCTGGCTGAGCCGCTCATGGACTTCGCTCACATCCCAGTAAAATCTGTGCAGGCCCTGGACCCACTCAAAATAGGAAACAGTTACACCTCCAGCGTTGCACAGAAAATCAGGTATCACGAATACATTATTATCGTATAATATCTTATCCGCCTCAGGAGTGGTGGGACCATTTGCCAATTCAGCTACAATCCGCGCTTTGACTCTGGGAGCGTTTTCTCCCGTTAACACCGTTTCCAGCCCAGCCGGGAACAATACATCAACACCCAGCTCCAGCAGGTCCTTATTGCTTATCTCATCGGCTCCAGGGTATTTAATAACCGAGCCGGTCTTTTCCTTATGCTGTAAAACTTTATGTGGATCAAGTCCTTCTTTGTTATATATTCCGCCTTTCGAGTCGCTAATGGCCACAACCTTGCTTCCTATCATATCGTTCATGATGAGGGCAGCGTAAGAACCGGCGTTGCCATAGCCCTGAATCGCCACTGTGGCCTTAGGCAGTTCTATCTCCAGATGAGAGGCTGCTTCCATTACGGTATAAACTCCACCACGTGCAGTGGCATCGTTACGACCCAGTGAACCACCAATTGGCAGAGGCTTCCCAGTTATCACCTCCGGGACATAATGACCCTTTAACTTGGAGAATTCGTCCATCATCCAGCCCATTATCTGGGGATTGGTATATACATCTGGCGCTGGAATATCCCTATCATGCCCGATAAACTCCTGTATAGCGTCTATATAGCCACGGCTCAACCTCTCTACTTCAGTCAGCGACATTTGCTTGGGGTTGCAGATTACTCCCCCCTTGCCACCACCAAAGGGAATATCCACAGCGGCCGCTTTCCAGGTCATCCACATGGCCAGCGCACGGACAACATCAACCGTCTCCTCAGGATGGAACCTGATTCCCCCTTTGAACGGCCCACGGGCATTGTTATGCTGAACTCGAAATCCCTTGAAAACCTCGGTGTGCCCATCGTCCATCTTAACCGGGATGGATACGTGTAGCTCCCGCACCGGCTCTCTGAGGATGGCATGAACGCCAGGAGCAAGGTCCATTACCCCAGCAACATCATCCAATTGAGCCTGGGCCATTGCAAATAGATTCTTCGGTTTTTTGTCCATATTTTCACCCCTTTTTAGATTATGGGAATATCCCCCTAGTAATAATAGCAGCTTCCAGACGACGCAAGGCAATCATATAAGCTGCCATCCTCATATCCACCTTCTTCTGCTGGCTTGTTTCCAATACCTCGGCAAAGGCACTGGACATGATTTGCTCCAGGTAATCATTTACCTGGGACTCTTTCCAGAAGAAGGCCTGCATGCCTTGAACCCACTCCAGATATGATACCAC
>CAYWUK010000181.1:0-3608 GCA_964461475.1 uncultured Dehalococcoidaceae bacterium | reverse complement strand
TGCCAGGGTCACTCCCTCAAGCCCTTCTTTCTTCTCGTAAATGGTGAGGATATCGGCCAGCGCCTGGCACGGGTGCTCTAAATCGGACAGGGCGTTTATCACAGGCACCGCAGCGTAGCTGGCCAGAACCTCCAGGCTCTGGTGGGAGAAGGTGCGGGCGGCGATAGCATCCAGGTAGCGGCTGAGCACCTGGGCTACATCTGCGACTGACTCTCTTTTGCCCAGGCCGACTTCAGCGGGAGACAGATAAATGGCATGCCCACCCAGCTGCCGCATTGCTATATCAAAGCTCACCCGCGTCCGCAGCGATGGCTTTTCAAAGATGAGCGCCAGCACCTTTTCGCTGAGCAAGGAGCTCCAGCCCTCGGTTTTCATCTCAACGGCGTTTGATATGAGCAGCCAGATATCGCTGCTGCTGAGGTCGGATATTGAGAGTAAATCTTTCCCCTTCATGTAAAAAACTTCCTTACATGCAGTATATCACGAAAATGGGATTCTTCAAGAGGGCTGGAATGATTCGCTCATAATCTTGACATGTTGTGGGGGACTTATCTAATATGCAGTAAAGCAGGAGGTGCGATATGGCTGAAAATGAGAAATTTACCGTATCCGGGGGTCAACTGGTTGAGAAGATAAAGCAGCTTATCCGGGAAGGTAATGTTAGGAAGGTGCGCTTGCTCCATGAGGGGCGCACCATTATAGAGATTCCCCTGACGATTGGGGCTCCAGCGGTGGCGGTGGGGATACTGACGGCTCCGGTCCTGGCTGCCCTGGGCGCTTTTGCTGCGCTGATAACCGAATGCACCATTGAGGTGGAGAAGGTAGAGAAACCCCAGAGCTAATTTGGCGATGTCCGGCGGAGAAAGCGGCGCTTGATGAGAATAGGAAGAGCTTTTAAGTCGGGTCGTGCGCGGGGTGCTTATGTTCTCTCCGTCAGGCTGCCCCAGGAGCTTGTAATCGCCGTAGGGGGGTTGGGCAAAATTAATTTTCGCGGCGGCTGCTATGCTTATGTAGGCTCGGCCATGGGCGGGCTGGAATCGAGGCTGAATCGCCATTTGCGCAGGGATAAGAAAGCACACTGGCATATTGACTATCTGCTGGAAGAGGCAAATATATTTGACATAATAGTTGCAGAGTCCGAGAAGAAGCTTGAATGCCTGATAGCGCAGGAGCTTGCCCGGCAGTTTGATTTCGTCCCCGGCTTTGGCTGTAGCGATTGCCGCTGCCGAAGCCACCTGTTTTTCGACAGTGGGGAGGGGCTAATAAAGGATGCCATAAGGGCAGTGATTGAGTCGCTGGGCATGCCGCCGCAGCCAGTGCCGATGAATTGACCAGACAGAAAGGGGAGCAAGCAGGATAATGTCCCAGATTATTTTGGTGCGACATGGCGAGACTGCCTGGAACGTAGGGGAAGTTTTCAGGGGCCAAATCGACGTTGAGTTGAATGAGATGGGGTTTAAGCAAGCCGAGTTGCTCGCTGCTCATTTAAGCAACATGAAGATAGACGCCATTTACTCAAGCCCGTTGCAGCGGGCCTTGAAAACTGCCGAGGCTGTAGCCATCCGCAAGAAACTTGAGGTTAATATCTCCCCCGGCCTTATTGATTTGAATTTTGGCGTATGGCAGGGCCTGCCTCATCAGGAAGCGAAGGATAAGTATAAAGAGCTTTATGCGGAGTGGGTAGCACATCCGGAACGGGTGAGGATACCGGAAGGTGAAAGTCTGGACGACGTACGAGCAAGGGCCATGGCGGTGGTGGCTGAAGCCATCGGCAAGTATAATAATACGGTGGTGCTGGTCTCGCATCGCGTGGTGAACAAGGTCTTGGTCTGCGCCTTGCTGGGGCTGGACAATTCACGTTTCTGGAATATAAGGCAGGATACGTGTGCCCTTACCAGCTTCGCCTGTGAGGATGGACGTTTTATCCTGACCAAGCACAATGATACATCTTACTTGGAGACAATCCCACAAGCCCCGCTCAGCGATTTTTAGCGTTTTAGCATCATGCCTCTTTACATATGAGTGATAAGGTGGCTACAATGTAGCATAGTTTTGTAGAAATGGGGGTAGTGAGCAGTGAGCATAATATGGTATCGCGACCTGGCTATAGCTGTCCTCGGCTTCGGGGCAGTCGTTGTCATTCTATTAACTGGAGTGATAGTAGTACTGCTTTATATCAAACTCAGGCCTATACTGGACTCGGTGAAAGCTACTACAAAGACTGTGGAGAAAATCTCGCATTGTGTGGAAGAGGAAGTGGCCGGGCCACTGATTCAGGTGGCTGCTTTCGTCCAGGGCGTAAGCCAGGCGGTTGGCATGTTTGGCCGATTTTCCAAAAGGAGGAAAAAATGAGTGAGAGGGATGCAGGCTCAGGTTTTACCGTTGGGTTCATAGTAGGGGCGATAGTTGGAGCAGCCATTGGTTTGCTGTATGCTCCCAAGCCAGGCAAGGAAACTAGGGCCATGTTAAAAGAGAAGGCTGAGGAGGCCAAGGAAAAAGTAGAAGAGGTTACGGAAAAGGCGAAGGAAACGGCTGCTGAGACAAAAGAGAGGGTGGAAGAAAAGCTCGGGAGAAAGAAAGAGGCGAGTTAGAAAGTCAATTCCGCAGCAGACATCGGTGAGGTGGCTATCTTTACAGTTTTTCGCTTTGGGGTGAAATATATAAAGCGGCCGGGTTTTTACGCAGGTGACTAATATATTTATCGTCAGACACTGGCGCCTGATATCCCTGCTGGCGGGCGTTATCATCTTCCTCTGGGTTCTGTATTTACTGAGGACCGTTATACTGCCGTTTGCCTTGGGTCTGGCGCTTGCTTATCTTTTCATGCCTGTTGTTTCCTGGCTGGAGACAAGGCTTCCCCCTCGCCAAAGATGGATGGGAGCGAAGCGGGTGTTTTCCACCCTTCTTGTCTTTTTGGTGCTGCTCGGCCTGCTTGCCGCGTTCTCGTATTTTATCGTAACGGCTGTGATTGATGCTTCTCAAATACTGCTGAAGAATGCCCCTTATTTTATCAGTCAGGGCCTGTCCGGGCTACAGGAATGGTTTCAGGGATTGTTGCAGCAGTTCCCTGAGGAGATACAGCAGGAGATAAATAATACCCTTCTCACCGGTGGCGTTACGCTGGGGAAGAGCATACGGGATGCCGTTCTAAGCGGCCTTTCGGCGGTGCCGCGCAACTTCGGCGTGGTGCTTGGTTTTGCCGCATTGCCCTTTTTCCTGTTCTATATCATAAAAGATTCGGAGAAGTTGAAGAACGGCTTCTTTTCCGTATTCACTGCGGCTGCTGTGGGGCACGCCAGGAATATTGTCTTAATCATTGAAAATGTGCTGGGGCGGTACATTCGGGCGCAGTTGATGCTTGGCTTAATCGTGGCCTACTTCTCTTTTATCGGCCTGGTGATACTGCAAATACAGTTTGCTCCGGTGCTGGCCATCCTGGCGGGGGTAACTGAACTGATTCCTACGCTGGGGCCATGGATTGGCGGCGCAGTAGCTGTAATTGTAACCTTGGCGGTAACGCCGGAAAAGGCGGTATGGGTGGCCGTACTCTTTGTGGCAGTCCAACTGGTGGAGAATTACTTTCTTGTGCCGCGTGTGCAGAGCGCCTA
>CAYWUK010000180.1:0-3696 GCA_964461475.1 uncultured Dehalococcoidaceae bacterium | reverse complement strand
GCCCTTTGCTCTTGAACAGGTGGCTTGCCTTTTCCAGATAACTTTCGGCGTCGGCGAATTCGTGAAGCGATTGTGACACCACACGCAGCAGGGTTACCTCCTCTTCGAGCTTTTCGGCGAGCCCTTCAATGAAGGGGAGCACCGCTTCGCTCTCCCTTGAGCCGTCCAGGGGGACGATTACTTTTTTCAGTATGCCCTCTTTACGTATGTCAGAAGCTGCATTAGCCCGGATGAGCGCCACCGGCCGTGTTGTTGCCCTGACCACCTTATCCGCTATGCTGCCGATAGCCCAGCGCCGGATGCCGGAGCGACCGTGGGTGGTCATTACTATCAGGTCGATATTCTCTTTGTCGGCATATTGCACTATCTTTTCCGCGGGTTCCCCGACCAGCACCACCGCTTCCACCTTGATTTCGCGGGTTGCCGCTCCTTCGTTATACCTGGTGGCGCGCTCTTTGGTCATCGCTATTATCTTTTCGGCGTAAACCTGGCGGCGGTGATAATTGAGCGCTGCGGATGAATAAGCAACAGAGAGCAATATAATATCGGAGTCAAGCCTCCCCGCCAGCTCTTCCGCGTAGGGGAGGGCCCTCTCAGCCAGCTTGGAGCCATCAAGTGGGACGAGTATCCTCTCGTACATTGCCGGGCCTCTTATTAAATATTTGAAGTGTAATAACTCTATGACAGCCGCATCTTTTATTCAACTGTTTTTTTCTCGTATTCCCTTTCCCCGAATATCTTGCTCCCTATCCTCACTATATTGGCGCCTTCTTCCAGAGCGACTTTGTATGAGGCCGTCATGCCCATGGAGAGGTATTTCATCTCCACCCTGGGCAGGTTTAGCGCTTTGATTTTTGCAAATATCTTCCTGGTTTCAACGAAGTAGGACCTGAAGTCTTGCGGGTTCCCGGCGCGGGGGCCCATGGTCATCAGCCCCATTACCATGATGTTTTGAAAGCTGGAGATTTCCCTTATTAGATGTTCAACGTGCTCGGGGAATACGCCTGCTTTCTGGCTTTCACGGCCGCTGTTTACCTCAATGAGCACCGGCATTATCTTGCCGATTTGGGCGCATCTCTTATCAATCTCCTCGGCTAGCTCTCTGGAGTCAACGGTCTCTATCATATCGAAAATCTCTATCGCCTTTTTCGCCTTGTTGCGCTGGAGGTGGCCGATGAAGTGCCATGATGCTTTGTCGCCGGACACATTTTTTGCCCTCTCCGCTTCCTGGACATAGTTCTCACCGATGATTTTTACGCCGGCTTCAATTGCCTCCGCAATTTCGCGGGGTTCCCTCGTTTTGGCGGCGGCTACCAGTTGCACCCCTGGTGGCAGCTCGTCAAGTATCCGCCTGACATTTTCCTTGATTCCCAATGTTAAGCCCTCTTATTGCCGGACCATATTGTTAAACATTCTCTGCATAACAGCCTTAGCATCATTACCGACTAGTGGTCGGTGATTGTGCAGGCTTGCCGTCCCTGTGCTGGGTTTACTGCGCGGGCACCTGCTTTATTTGTTCCTCTGCCTGTGCCTGCTGCTGCTTATACCAGCCGTCTAGTGCTTTCCCGTATTCTTGATAGGACTTATTTAGCTCTTGCTGGTAGGCTTCTATCTGCTTGTTGTAGTCGTCCACCTGCTCCTGGTAGGCTTTGAGCGTCCTTTCATATTCCTGCTGTTGAGCCTTTTGGGCGGCGCTTGGTCCGCAGGCGGCGAGGACGGGCACCAATGCCAGCAGCGTAGCCAGCAATACAATTTTACATAACCTCATAATCCCTCTCCTGTCAACCTTAATGCTCACTGATATTTTACATCACTTAGGGGGCTTACTAAAAGCCTGAGTGGTTGGGCGTTTTTAAGGGTCAGGCTGGCCGTGAAGGTGAAGGGGGCGATTTTCTGTGGGCTGGGAATGGGCGAATGGCGCAGGTGATATGTTCAGGCGAAGGAATATGCATATGTCTGCCGATTAAGAGGTTGGAATAATGCTGCCCCTCTGGCTTTGGCAGCGGCGGGTATCTTGCTTTATACGCCGACTACTTCTTCTTCATTTGCGAAGCTCTCCTCCGCCTCTTTGCAGGTGGACGTCAGCGCTTTAATCCTGGCGGCGCTGGTGAATTTGCGTTGTGCTTCGAATTCTTCCTGCGCTGCGATTCTGGTCATGCGCAGGTCGGCCATTAATTTCATGGATTGTTCGTTGACCTTATACTTGAGTTCCGCTATTTCTTTCATCTCTTTCTGGATTGTCAGGCGGGCCTGGAGGATGAGCATGTTCGCTTCGCTTCTTGTCTTTGCCTCGGTTTCTTGCTGATATCTTTCTATTTCACCCCTGATTTGCCTCACCAGCCCTAATTCGCGCTGCACCTCAAGCCTCAATCTCTGAGCCTCGTTTTTTGCTGCTCTGAATGTGGTCAGCATCTCTCTGCCATCGTTGGCTGCCGTTGGGTTATAATGCTTGTTATTGTCCATATTGTTGTGTCCTCTACGATGCTACATCGGCCAGCGATAAAGACAGAGATGGCTATCACCTATTTGGTGTAGGGGTAACCTTGTAAATTATTTGTTTCATCGCGTTGGCTGCAAGCGTCAATTGGTGCTGAATGATGGGAAGAAGCCCGAACCGCAGTATTTTTCGTGCTATAATAATGTCTGAATATCAGGGACTGAAAATTCGGTAGGTGACGTCCGCGTAAAGGGTTATTCATGAGACGCAGGATTATCGTAAGAAAACGTGCCAAGACATTAAGCGTCAATGGTCCAACTGTAGGTGGCCAGACCGGCAAACTTAAACTGATAAATGTTGAATCATATAACCGCTTCAATTCATCCGTATTGGGCCTTGGCGACATAGCTGCACCGGCGCGAGAGATTGAGGCCATTTCCGCTGTTTTTGACCTCGCCGGATTTACCAAGTTTTGCAACCAGGTTGACCCGCATCTTGAGGTGCCCAGGTTTCTCAGCAGCTTTCTTGACTGGTTGTTTGGCAGGGTGAGGATGGGGGTCACCGAGGGCACTTACGCCGACTGCAAGGCGCTGTGGGCCGAGTTGCCAATAATGTCCAAATTTCTGGGAGATGGGGTCTTGTTTCTCTGGAGTACTCAGGGCCTATCCGAAAGCCTGATTTGCAAGATTGTGACCACGCTTTATGAAATAAGCGCCTCCTATAGAAGCGAGTTTTATTCCAAAATAAGCGCATCGGTGGATAAACCGCCAGCCGTACTCAGGTGCGGTGTGGCCCGTGGCAGAATATTCTCTGTAGGCAATGGCAATGACTTCGTCGGCCATTGTATTAATACCGCCTCAAGGCTGCAGAAATTGAGCCTGCTCACCTTCTGCTTCCCTCATCGCGGCTTTGACATTCAACAATATATGCATGAAGGTTACAGGCGATTGTTTATTAAAAAGCGTGTTTCCGTCAGGGGTGTTGGCGAGAACGAGCAGGTGTGGGTCCTTAAAGACGAATTTAACAGGCTGCCGGAAAGAAGCAGGGAGATGTTTCGGGATCCTTAGAGGTTCTTGGTGGGGCAGCCTCGCAGAGTTTCTAAATAGTGACTGTCCTGAAATAGCCGCCAGATATTTTAAGGGGGGTAAATGCCCCCTTAATATTTCCCCTGTATGTGGCCATGGCCGTTTAGCGGCTGGCGATAATGTTTATCAAATGTTTACGCGCTCCTCTGCCATTCTTATGGTTTGTTTATGAGC
>CAYWUK010000179.1:0-3719 GCA_964461475.1 uncultured Dehalococcoidaceae bacterium | reverse complement strand
GCCTCGAAGAGGGCGATGTGCGAGTAGTTCTGGCCGGCCTGTATCTTCGGCAGGTTATGAAAGGCGAACTCGTTGCCGTTGGTGGCGGCTTCGCCGTACCAGGCCTTGAGCAGGCTGACGATGTACTTGGGGTAGTTGCTCCACCAGTTGGCGCTGTTGGGGTCTTTACTCACAGGAGTAACCCTGTCCAGGTACTTTTGAAGGCTGGTATCCGTGTTCTGGGTCACCCCCAGGTAGCCGGGTAGTATGTGAAAGAGCAGGCAGTGGTCGGTAGACCCCTGCACGTTGGATTCGCCTCTCATGGCGTTAATGCCGCCGCCAGCAACGCCGACGTTAGCCAGCAGCAGCTGCAGCATGGCGTAGCTGCGGATATTCTGTGTGCCGTAGGTATGCTGGGTGGTGCCCATGGCATACATGATAGTCCCGGATTTGCCGACGGCCCCGCTGGAAGCATAGGTCCGGGCAGCCAGCAGAAAGGCGTCCGCCGGGCAGCCGGTAACTTGAGATACGGCCTCAGGGGTGTAGCGGACGAAGTGCTTCTTCATAATCTGAAAAACGCAGTTGGGGTCCTTGAGCGTTTTATCTTTCTTGGGTATGCCATTTTCGTCAACCTGGTACTGCCAGGTCGTTTTGTCGTAGCTTCTCTTGGCGGCATCATAGCCGGAGAAGAGCCCGTTAAGCTCGGCGGGGCCCTTGAAGCCGGGGTTGATGAGGTAAGGGGCATTGGTGTATTCCGTGATGTAGGTCATGTTGTAGTTGCCGGGGTTACGTTCAATGTCATCCAGCACATACTTAATCATGCCGTCCATGAAGGCAATATCAGTCCCTGACCTAAGCGGGCAGTAGATATCTGCCTTGGACGAGGTCCGGGTGAACCTGGGGTCAACGCTGATGAGCTTGGCCCCCTTATCCTTGGCCGCCATGATGTGGCCGAAAGCTGCCGGGTGGTTCTCAGCGGGATTGGAGCCAATGGCCATCATGACATCGGCATTGGCGATATCGTTCCAGTGATTTGTCATGGCACCGCGACCGTACGTTTCTCCCAAACTGGAGACGGTGGCGGAATGTCATATACGGGCGTGATGCTCTAAATAGACCAGCCCCAGGGCGCGCGCCATCTTCACCAGCAGGTAACACTCCTCGTTGTCCAGTGCCGAGCCGCCCAGGCAGGCAATTGACTCGGTGCGGTTGACGATGTTGCCATCCTTGTCCTTTTCCATAAAAGCGGCGTCTCTGGTGTTCTTGATGCGGTTGGCAATCGTATCAATGGCCCAGTCCCAGTCCTTTTCCTGCCATTCGGTCCCGTTGGGTGCGCGGTAGAGCACCTTTTTCAGGCGCCAGGGGTTATCGGCCGATAGATGGCGCATAGACGCCCCCTTGGCGCAGGCGGCACCGCGGTTGATGGGGTGGTCCGGGTCGCCCTCGATGTTGACCACCTTACCGTTTACCGCCGAGACGATAAAGCCACAGCCCGAGGCGTCATAAGGGCAGATGGTGGTTGTCTCCTTGCCTTTCCTTTTCAGCGGCATGGGTTTGATGGGTGACGCTATGGCGACACCGTCGCCGAGGGTGCCGAGCAGGAAGACGCCACCTATCCCGGCCCCCGAGGCTTTGAGGAAATCTCTTCGGCTTAGCTCCATAATACCTCCTTGGCTCTATTACTTCTTGCCTTTGATTAATATAATCTGTCTTGATACAAATATTTCAAGACACAAAAAAAGGGGGCCTGCATTTCGCAGAGTCCCTTTATCATTTTGAATATAAAACCCTCACGTCTTGCAGATTATATTCTAAGAATACAGCATCTGTCAACCATTTTCCAGGTAGTAAATAATTAATTATATAGTTAATTTTCTAAATATTAATGCGTAGTAATTTGTGAAAATATAGGTAATAATACCTATATAACAGAATCGGGAGTCATCTGGATTATCGGTTTCCCTATATTTATGAACGCAGCTTTTACACTTGGATCCGCAATTATTTGGATACCGCAGATTTTATATTGGAGAATATCAGAAGAAGGACAACTGGTAAAAAAGTATGAGGATTATCAGAAATACAAAAAGAAGACTTGGTTTTATTGCATTATTTTTGGACTCGGGTGCCCTGAGCGGACTCAGGCTATTTTCTCTACAAGTGCTTCAGCGCCTCTGAAATTTTATCAACCGTCGTTTGAATGTCTTCATCGCTGTGAGCCAGGGAGACGAAGGCTGCTTCAAACTGCGATGGCGGCCAGTAAATGCCTTGCGATAGTAGCTGCTGGAAGAATCTCCCAAAGAGCGCCGTGTCTGCCTGTGACGCCAATGCGTAATTGAGCACCGGATTATCGGTGAAAAAGATGGTGAGCAAAGAGGCAAAACGGGAAATGCTTAATCCGAAATTCAGCGAAGCGGCTATCTTTGCGATACCTTGTTCAAGACGAGAGGCAGTGTCTTCTAATCTCTCGTAGATTCCTGGCTGGCCCAGGATTTTGAGGGTCTCTATGCCTGCCGTCATCGCCAGAGGGTTCCCGGAGAGCGTTCCCGCCTGATAGACCGGCCCGGTTGGCGCCATCATCTCCATAATTTCCCGCCTGCCGCCGTAGGCTCCTACCGGCAAGCCTCCGCCGATAATCTTCCCCAGACAGGTGAGGTCAGGGACAATTTTGAATAGCCCCTGCGCCCCGCCATAGGCGGCCCGAAAGCCGGTGATGACTTCATCAAAAATGAGAAGAGCGCCGGACTCGCTGGTCAAGCTACGCAGGCCTTCCAGGAAGCCGGATTGAGGCGGCACTACGCCCATGTTGGCCGCCACCGGCTCAACGATAACGGCGGCAATATCGCCGGGATAGCGCTGGAAAAGCCGGGTTACGGCCTCGGCATCGTTATAAGGCGCCAACAGGGTATTCCGGGCGTAGCTGGTCGGCACGCCGGGGGAGCCGGGCAGGCTGAGAGTGGCCAGGCCTGAGCCGCCTTTGACCAGCAGCCCATCGGCGTGGCCGTGGTAGCCGCCGGCGAATTTCACTATCTTATCCCTGCCGGTGAAGGCCCGTGCCAGGCGCAGGGCTGACATCGCGGCTTCCGTGCCTGAGTTGACGAATCGCACCATTTCAATCGAGGGCATGGCCGAGCAGACCATTTTAGCCAGGGTTATCTCCAGCTCGGTCGGCGCACCGAAACTTGTGCCTTTATCTGCCGCATGTTTAACGGCCTCGATAACCTGTGGATGGGCGTGCCCCAGGATGAGGGGTCCCCAGGAGCACACGTAGTCAATATACTCGTTGCCATCGGCGTCATATACCCGGGAGCCCTGCCCCCTTGCCATGAAAGGGGGCGTCCCCCCCACGGCTTTGAAAGCGCGCACAGGGCTGTCCACTCCGCCGGGCAGATAGCGCTGCGCCTCCTGGAAAAGCTCCCTTGAACGCTCAAACTTCATGAATGTCTCCTCATGCTGTTTGCAGCCAGCGCGCGACATCCTTGGCATGGTAGGTCAAAATAATATCGGCCCCGGCCCTCTTGATGGCGGTAAGGGTCTCCAGCACCACCCGCTGCTCGTCCAGCCAGCCCTGCCGGCAGGCGGCTTTCTCCATGGCGTACTCGCCGCTGACGTTATAGGCAGCCAGGGGGCAGTTGAAGGCCTCGCGCACCCTTCGTATAACGTCCAGGTAGGCCAAAGCCGGCTTGACCATGACGATATCGGCGCCTTCGGCGATGTCTTGCTCCACCTCACGCAGAGCC
>CAYWUK010000178.1:1751-3752 GCA_964461475.1 uncultured Dehalococcoidaceae bacterium | reverse complement strand
GCCCACCGCTTCGCCATGCTCGTAGCCCATGAACTGGTTGAAGCCGCCGCCCACATTCCACCAGCCGGCCACCACGGCCAGGATCGCCAGGAATACCAGGGGCCCGACCATTACCAGAGGTGACTCGTGAGGATGGCCGTGGCCGCCATGGGCGTCCTCGGCGCCGCCGCGATATTCGCCGTGGAAGGTCATGAATATGGCGCGGAACATGTAGAAGGCGGTCAGGAAGACCGTTATCATGGCGAACCAGAAAAGCACGGCCAGCGCGCCGCCATGCTGGGCCGATGCCAGAACCTCGTCCTTGCTCCAGAAACCGGCAAAGGGCCAGATGCCGGCCAGGCTCAGCGAGCCGATTAAAAACGTCCAGTAAGTCCAGGGCATATGCTTGCGCAGCCCGCCCATAAGGCGCATATCAAAAGTCCCGCTGGCATGGTTAACGCTGCCTGAGCCCATGAAGAGCAGGGACTTGAAGTAAGCATGGGTGAAGAGATGAAAGATGCCGATGGCCGCGCCCGCCTTGGCCACCTCCAGGCCGACATGCCCCCCCTCCGCCATGGCCACGCCGACCGCCCCCAGGCCAAGCATCATATAGCCGAGCTGGCTGATGGTGGAGTAGGCCAGGACGCGCTTGATATCGTTCATCACCAGTCCCATGGTAGCGGCAAAAATTGCGGTGAAGCCGCCGATAACGGCCACCACCGTAACGGCGTCTATGGAATAGACGAATAACGGGAACATGCGGGCCACCAGGAACACGCCGGCGGCCACCATGGTGGCGGCGTGAATCAGGGCGCTGACCGGCGTCGGGCCTTCCATAGCATCGGGCAGCCAGACATGGAGCGGGAACTGGGCAGACTTGCCCATGGCGCCGGTAAAGATGCCGATGGCCGCCCAGGTGAGGGTCGCCCCCGCCAGAACGCCAGTCACGGCAAGCTCGTGCAGTCCGGCAATATCAAAGGTGCCGGTATTGAGGTAAAGCACCAATATCCCGGCCAGGAAGCCGAAATCACCCAGACGGGTGACGATGAAGGCTTTCTTGGCCGCGTTCGCCGCCGAAGGGCGGTGGAACCAGAAGCCGATGAGGAGATATGAGCACAGGCCGACCATCTCCCAGAAGACGAACATGAAGAGCAGATTATCCGCCAGCACCAGACCAAGCATGGAGAAAGTAAAGAGGGACATCCAGGCGAAGTAGCGGTGATAGCCGGGGTCGCCGTGCATGTAGCCTTGCGAATAAATCTGCACCATCAGGCTGACCACGGTAACCACCATGAGCATCACCGCAGTGAGGGAGTCCACTATCAAGCCCAGGTGAATGGTTATGCCGCCCTCAATGACCACCCAGTTGATATCGGGGACCATTATCTCATGGGCGGGGGAGTTCATTACGGTTATGAGCGCCCAGAGCGACAGGATGAATGAGCCGGAAAGGGCAGCGATTATGGTATAGCCGCTGAGCCTGGGCTTATCCCTGAGGAAGGCCCTCAGGAAGAAAACTATGATTATAAACGAGAAGAGCGGCAGCAAGAATATATACCAGGCTAACTGATACGGCATCACAACTTCCTTAATACATCCCTGATTACATGCTCTTTATCTTTGGGCACCAGAACCGAATAGGCGGCCAGTTCCTGGCCGATGGGCAGGCCGGAGACGGGCATGATTCGCGTGGGAACCCCCTCGCCCTCAAAGCACTCCTTCCACATCTCAGCCACCATCAGGCTCTGCGCTTTTTTAACTTCTACCCACATCAGAAATCCTTTTAATTAGCCTAAAGCTGGGCCAGCACAGCATCGCCGAGATAGAAGGGCCAGACGACGATGCCCAGAATAATCTTCCACCAGACTAGGTTGGCGAAGCCGATGGTGAACAGCCAGCCGATGAACCAGATAACTCCGGCCAGCGCACCACCCACACTCTTGTTCACAGTCCCACCTCCTTCATCTACCATTTCATCAAATCCACCTTGGTAGCGTCTATTGACTGTCGGTGACGGTAGAT
>CAYWUK010000178.1:0-1741 GCA_964461475.1 uncultured Dehalococcoidaceae bacterium | reverse complement strand
TATCGTCTCCAGGCTGCGGTATATGGCAAGCATTATCGCCAGCCCCACCGCCACCTCCGCGGCAGCCACCACCATGACGAATATAGCGAAAATCTGCCCGGTTAGCAGCGCAGGTACGATATAGCGGGAGAAGGCGACCATGGTTATATTCACCGCATTTAGCATCAATTCAATGCACATCAGTATAATAACCGCATTGCGCTTGGTCAGCGCGCCATAAAGCCCTATGACGAACAGTATCGCGGCCAGTATAATATAATGCTGCAAACCCAATGTCATTCTTATTTCTCCCTGGCTAAGACAATGGCGCCCAGAATGGCGACCAGCAAGAGCAGCGCAGCAATCTCCACAGGCAGTATAAAGCCCCCGTCGCCCAGAAGCTTAATGGCGAGTGGAAGGGCGGTTGGTGTCAGTGGCGCTGCGCTGGATATTGTCCAGTGTGTATTGAGCAGGGCATAGACCAGCACCCCCAGAAAGGCCAGGGCCACCAGAAAGGCCGGGGCCTTCAGCCTGTTGTAGGGGCTGCCCTGCTGCACCTCGCGGGTCATCATTATGGCCAGGATAATCAAAACCGATATGGCTCCGACATAGACCAGTATCTGCACCGCCGCGAGGAAGTCGGCGCTGAGGGTGATGTAAAGTCCGGCCACCGCCAGAAAACACAGCACCAGCGAAATGGCCGTGCGGAAAACGTTGCGCAGCAAGACCACTCCCAGAGCGGCCACCACCGCTGTTATCGCCAGTATCCAGAAAGCAATGACCAGTCCCATCACTTCTTCTCCACAACCTTCTCTATGAGCAGGGTCTGCACGGGCAATTCTTCGGCAACCTCAGGGTGGAAATAGCCGCTGGCAGGCCTCTTTGCCGACTCCAGCATGCCGTCGCCTTCCTGTATCAATTCCCTGCGGCGATACCTAGCCCGCTCAAAAGAGTAGCCCATGAACACTGCGTCGTAGGGGCAGGCCTCAACGCACAGCCCGCATTGAATGCAGTAGCCCGTGTCCACCTGGTATTTCTCAACTTCGTATTTGTTCTCCACCGCATTGGCGGCCGTAACGATTTCTATGGCGCCCTGGGGGCATGCCTTGGCGCAGGTGCCGCAGCCTGTGCACTTCTCCCGACTCCATACGAGTTCGTTGCCCCTTTCCCGGCGCGAGATGTTTAGCCGCTGCTCCGGGTACTGCGATACCGTGGGATGACGGAGCAGGTGCTTTATGGTTACCGTCAGGCCCTTGGCGATGCCCAGTCCATAGCGCTCAAACTTCAACTCTACCCCATCCTAGCTTAAAAAAGAATTTAGACCACAGCAATATCAGCATTGCCATTATAGCGAAGTTAACGATGATTATCAGCCAGGGCACGGCCGTAGGCCAGACCAGCACCTGAATCGCCGTTATCACCAGGTTAATCAAGGCCAGCGGGAAGAGGAACTTCCAGGCCAGCGCCATCAGCTGGTCTATCCTGATTCGTGGCAGGGTGGTCCTCGTCCAGACCATGGCGAAGAATACCAGGATAACCTTGACCACGAACCAGAGCCAGGGCGGCAGCAATGGCCCTCGCCAGCCGCCGAGGAAGAGGGTGGTAATTATTGCGGATATGGCCACCGCCTCGGCGTATTCCACCAGATAAAACATGGCGAATTTCATGCCGGAATACTCAGTATGAAAGCCTGCGACGATTTCCGAATCGGCCTCCATGAGGTCGAAGGGGCTGCGGTTAATCTCGGCGCAGACGGCGATAA
>CAYWUK010000177.1:0-3779 GCA_964461475.1 uncultured Dehalococcoidaceae bacterium | reverse complement strand
ACCTTAATGAGCTTGAGCGCATTACAGACACCCTTGAGGAAGCCCAGCAAAAAGGCCAACAGATATTCCTCTTCGGCAACGGCGGCTCAGCCGTTACCGCCTCGCACTTCGCCTGCGACCTGGCCAAGACGGCATCGGTCCCCGGCAAACCACGCCTGCGCGTCATCTGCCTCACCGATAATGTAGCCGTGATGACTGCCATCGCCAATGACCTCTCCTACGAAGATATATTCGTTGAGCAGATGGCCGCACTTTGGAACCCGGGCGATATAGCCATCGGCATTTCCGCCTCCGGCAACTCGCCTAACGTGCTGAAGGCCATCAGTTATGCCAGGGAACACGGCGGCAGGACAATCGGCCTAATCGGCTTTGGCGGCGGCAAGCTGGCCAAGATGGCCGACCTTAAAATCGTCTTTTCCTCCCACGACTATGGCGTGGCGGAAGATATGCATCTAATCTTGAACCACCTGGTCTCTCAGGCAGTGCGGCAACGTTTACAAAGATAGAAGAGTGAAGTAATATACCTCAAGATGAAACGAGAGAACATGAAAGTCCTGGCCATCATCCCCGCCCGCGGCGGCTCCAAGGGCATACCAGGTAAGAACGCGCGCCTGCTGGCGGGCAAACCGCTGGTGGCCCGCACCATCGAGCATGCGCGGCAGGCCGGCAGCACCAGCCGCGTTGTTGTTTCTACGGACGACCCTGAAATCGCCGCCATCTCCAAGCAGTATGGCGCCGAGGTAATATGGAGGCCGCCGGAAATAAGCGGCGATAAAGCCAGCTCGGAGTCGGCCCTGCTGCACGCCCTGGACTACCTTGAGAAGGGCGAAGGATACCGGCCTGACCTTATCGTCTTCCTGCAATGCACCTCGCCGCTGACGCTGCCGGAGGACATTGACGGCACAGTTAAGACGCTCCTCGCCGAGGACGCCGATTCGGCGCTGGCGGTAACTCCCTTCCATCACTTCATCTGGCGGCGCGGTGAGCAAGGCGAAGCGACAGGCATCAACCACGACAAGCGGGCGCGGCAGCCGCGACAACAGCTTGACCCCCAATTCCTGGAGACGGGCGCGGTATATGTTATGAAGACGGAGGGCTTTAAGAAGGCAAAACACCGCTTCTTCGGCAAAACAGCCATGTACGTAATGCCTGCGGAGCGCTGCCTGGAGATAGATGAGCCGGCGGACTTTATCATAGCCGAGACTTTGCTGCGGCAGAGACAGGGAAAAGGCGCGAAGGAGGGATAAATCATGAGGAAGGTAAACATCGGTGGACAATCGGTCGGCGAAGGCCAGCCAGTTTACATCGCAGCGGAAATAGGCATTAATCATAATGGAGACCTTGATATAGCCAAGCGCCTCATCGACGCCGCCAAACTGTCCGGCTGTGATGCGGTCAAGTTCCAGAAACGCACGCCGGAGAAGTGCGTGCCCCCGGAGCAGCGCGACGTCCTGCGCGAGACCCCCTGGGGACTGATTACCTACCTGGATTACCGCCATCGCGTGGAGTTCGGCGAAAAGGAATACCGCGAGATTGACCGCTATTGCAAGGAAAGGGACTTCACCTGGTTTGCCTCGGTGTGGGATGAAGAATCGCTGGACTTCATGAAAGCATTCGACCCGCCGTGTTACAAAATTCCCTCCGCCGCCCTGACCGACCATGCTCTGCTGCGCCATGCCGGCAAGGCCGGGCGGCCCGTTATCCTGTCCACCGGCATGTCCACCATGGAGCAAATACGAGCCGCGGTGAAAGTGCTGGGAACGGATAACCTGCTGATTACCCACTGCACCAGCACTTACCCCTGCAAGACGCAAGAGCTTAATCTATGCATGATTCAAACGCTGCAGGGGGAGTTCAACTGCCCTATAGGCTACTCCGGCCATGAAGTAGGTCTGCAGACAACCTGCGCCGCAGTGGTGCTAGGGGCATGTTACGTGGAACGACACATTACCCTGGACCGGGCCATGTGGGCACCGACCAGGCCGCATCAGTGGAGCCTGGCGGATTCATGCGCCTGGTGCGGGACATCCGCGTCATTGAGTCGGCGCTGGGGGACGGAGTAAAAAAGGTCTACGACGACGAATTGCCCATCTTAAAGAGGCTGCGCGGCTCCAGTACATGAGCGCTAAGTCAACTCTGCATTGGGGGAATTAAAAAGATGATAGCCCTGCTGGTTTACGGAGCCTACACCTCCCATGCCGCCAAAGAGACGCTGGCATCCCTATCAGAACCAGCCATTGTATTTGAAGTTGATGAACACCTGCCGAAAGATGCCCTTAAGCCCAACGTCAGTGTGCGGACATACAAAAGCTACCTCAGCGAAAAAGATTATGACGACATCAACCGTTTTGTTCTGGAATTTTTACAGAACTGCTTTTATGCCGATGGGGAAGACCTGACGCAGTGGCAGGGCATCTCCCTCGGGCAGGCCCTGGCGGTGGAGGAGCTGCTGATGGCCACCGTAAATACCACCAAAAACGCGCTGTGCGTAAGGAGAGCGATTGAACAGGAAAAGCCGGAACGGGTTTATCTGGGCGACGGGCTGGAGATGCCCCGGGATGTATGGCGCGTAGAAGCGGAGAAAGCAGGCATACCATGTATCATTCTTGAAACCGACCCGCCAATACCGGTTGCCCCCAAATGGATGCCGCCAGGCGCCATAAAAATCGGACAGAAGGCACAATCACGGCAAAAACCATGGATTGTATTGCAGCGCCTGTTTAACGGCTTCCGCCTGACCTGGCAGAGCGTTGCCTGGCTCGGAAAACAGGTGGCAGAATGGTTATCTGGATATTCAAAACGACCTTGTGTTATAGTGGATTATGAAGATGCCGACCTTGCTTTGAAGCTGAAAATGTCCGGCAAGGTAAAGGTTAAGTTCATTGATGAATGTGCCCCCGCATTGCTCAAATATTCCGCTTACCAGCTGGCGCGGCGCAGAGCAAGGCCGGTGTTCGCCGGGAGATGGGCTAAGATGAAAAATCCAGGGAACAGAAGCCCTCTTTTTAATTTTCAGAACATTGATCTTTGGCCATACCTCTCAAGCAGATTTGAATCTATATTCCAGAGGCTGCCCTCGGATGCCGGAACGACGTCCGTTGCCCATCATGACCTGCGTCTGGGGAAGCCTGACATTTTATGGTCCAAGCCTGAGCACCAGAGCAAGACCATCCTGTATTCGTTGCTGGCCGAAACTCAGGGGGTTCTGGTTGTCAGCAGGCAACGCGAATGGAACGTAGGCTACCTCGTATCCACATTGCCTCTAACCATCGCCGATTACATCCTCTGCTGGGGAGAATACAGCGCTGAATATTATGAACAAGAGGGATTTGGTAGGGAGCACATTATAAAGGTGGGAGGACCGGACTTCAGCAAGCTCAAAGGCGAAATCAACAAGGCGGACATTGATAAAATCAGACAGGGACTCGGCCTGAACAACAAAGACAAGGTAGTGCTGTTCACCGACCAGTATTTCCAATCATTTGAGGCCAACCTGTCCCCGCTTGATTTTACGGCAACGCACCTGGATGCGGTAGCTCAGGCAGCGAGAGAGATGCCCGACGTAAACTTCGTCATAAAATTCCATCCCAAGACGGGGATGGGCAGGTGGCATGAGAGATACGACGCCGTGCAGAGGCGAGTCAATCGCCTGGAGTCGGCCAAACTGACCAATCTGCTGCTGGCCCCGCTACGGTCAAATATCGCCGAATTGTTAGCCATAGCCGATATCGTCATGACATATTGTTCAACTACGGCGGTTGAGGCGATGGCGCTGGACA
>CAYWUK010000176.1:0-3782 GCA_964461475.1 uncultured Dehalococcoidaceae bacterium | reverse complement strand
GTCTTAACCGTTAGCGTTGACTTGAGTACTCTCCATGGCCTTTCCGGCAGCGCCATGCCCATGGGAATCAGGCTCATGACGCCGTTCTTCAACACCTTCGGCACGCTCGCTCTGGTGGGCGGTGCACTATACAGCGCCTGGGTCTTCTGGCGGCGCAGGATTATGCCACACCGTGTGGTCTCCAACATACTTATCGCCGTGGGGGCCATATTGCCAGCTTTCGGGGGGATTCATATCCGCTTCATCGGAACCCCTAATCTTTTCTACGCTTCCGAACTGCTGGGCATAATCATCATCTTCATCGGTTTCTTAAGAAGCCGCGAGGTATTCGGCGTTTACCGCCTCCCGCTCGTGCACGGATTCAGCAGGGCAAGCACCGAATGAGCCGAGACGTTCGTAAACCACAACGGCAGTAACCAACGACAATAAACAAGCGCTACAACAGAAGAAGGCGAGGGCAACAGTGAAGAGAATTATACTGATTTTATTTATAGTTGTCGGGGCAGCAGCGCTATCTCTGACCATCTCTTCCGCCAAAAGCTACGCGCTGGATGAAAACAGCTGCCTTTCCTGCCATGGCAACGAAGGCCTGACCAAGACCAACACCGACGGCGATAAAATATCCCTATACGTTGACGAAAAGGCCGCAGACAGCAGCGCCCACCGCTATATTGACTGCACCACCTGCCATACCACCGACCCGCATGATGTCGCCACGCCGCTGACCAAGCTATCCCTGGCCGAAAAGTGCGGCAGCTGCCACCAGTACGAATATAAGCAGCATACCCAGAGCGTCCACGGCCAACAGCTGCTCCAGGGCAACCAGGACGTGGCTACCTGCGTTGACTGCCACAGCCCGGACAGCAACCCCCACAGCGTAATCCGGGTACTGGAGTACAACGCACCCGCCTACCAGAAGAATATCGCCCAGACCTGCGCCAAATGCCACAACAACCCAACACTGATGGGGAGCTACGGCATCGTGGAGAATGTCTACCAGTCCTATATGAGCAGCTTTCACGGTAAGGCCTTGCAGCTTAGCAGCGACCAGATAGCCCAGGTGAATGTGGCAACATGCACCAGTTGCCATGGCACCCATGACATAAAGGACGTGGCCAACCCCGCTTCTTCGGTGGCCGGCATGGATAATTTGCTCAAGACCTGTCAACAATGCCACGCCGACGCCGGGCCCCAGTTTATCAGCGGCTTTGTCGGCCACAGTGAAGCATCGCCGCGCAATATCCCGGTGGCATATTACGCGGAAATATTCTTCCGAATCCTGCTGATAACCGTCCTCGCCTTCGGGGCACTGGTAGTGGTCATGGCTATCGCAAGGTTTTCCATTAACCGGTGGAGGGAATAGGAATGGCAACAGTGACTGAAACGATGGTTCTTAAAAAGGGAGCAACCGGGGAAATCACCCGCTTTGACGTTCACCAGATGATACAGCACGGCGGACTGGCATTGACCTTTATCCTGCTGGTAATCACCGGGCTGCCAATGAAGTTCAGCAGCTGGGGGATAAGCCAGTGGTGGGCCGCAGTGTGGGGAGGCATCGATAACCTGCGCACGGTGCATCATTTCGCCGCCTACACAATAGTGGCATTCTGCCTTTACCACATCATCTATATAGCCTATTCAGTATTCGTCCTCAAGAGGCCCTTTCCAATAAAGATGATCCCCAGCATCCAGGACTTCGTAAAACTCTTTAAAGAGCTAAAGTATTTCCTCGGCCTGTCCAAGAAAAGGCCAAAGTATGACCGCTTCAACTGGAGGGAGAAATTTGATTACTGGGCTATCTTCTGGGGGATGCCCGTCATGGCTGGCTCTGGTTTTATCCTGATGTTCCCCGTCGTCGCCACCAAGTTCCTGCCCGGCTGGATTGTGCCGGCAGCCCTGGTAGCCCACAGCGATGAGGCCATGCTGGCGCTTACCTGGATTTTCATGGTTCACATTTTCTTTAACCACTTTGTACCGGGGATATTCCCCATAAATACGTCAATTTTTACCGGCAAGGTGTCCAAAGAGAGGTACTGTACAGACCACCCTCTGGAATACGAAAGACTGGTGAAAGCCAGCGCCGTGGAGCAAGAAATCGAGACGCCCGCACAAGATGCATGACCCTTGCTTGACAAGGCAAACAAATAAACCTATATTTACTCATAAGCAGACTGGCCCATGTCTGCGTTTCAGAATGGGAGCATAATATTGAAACACCTGCGTGAGATTTTTGGCGACTGGATTACCAGGGCTGCGGGAATTGTATTCCTCCTCATTGTGGCAGTGGTTATCTTCAACATCTATTCCAGCCTCCCCGAAAGATATCCCCTCTTTGGCGTGTTCAGCTTCGCCATGGTTCCCGTTCTATTCGTCGTCGGCGGAGTGATATTCGTCCTAGCTATCTTAAGGAGCTAATTGAACGAAGAAGCGAAAAAACAGCTGAGGCTGCACCGCGATAAATTGCTCTTCCTCATGTTCGGTGGAGCAATAGGAATAGTGCTGCTTGTCATGGGCGGCTACCAGCTCATAGAATTCACGGATTCGGTTGCTTTCTGCGGGCAGCTCTGCCATAAGGTGATGTACCCTGAATACACTGCACATCAGGCATCGCCTCATTCCCGGGTAGCCTGTTATGCATGCCATGTTGGTTCCGGGGCGAGCTATCTGGTAAAATCCAAGCTCACCGGCATACCCCTCATTTTCAAGACCATCGACGGCACGTATGACCGCCCCATCCCAACGCCGGTGGAGAACCTGCGCCCTGCCCGGGAGACCTGCGAACAATGCCACCGCCCGGAGAGGTTCGCCGGCGGCCTTGTCATCACACATGCTACATACGCAGGGGATGAGAAAAACACCGAAAAATTAGATACCAGGGTAATGCGAGTCGGCGGCGGGGAGGCGGAGATAGCGCAGGGCATTCACTGGCATATTGCCAGCAAGGTTTACTACCTCCCCCTGGACAAAGAGCGCCAGGACATCGGCTGGGTCGGCGTTGAGAGCCAGGACGGTGAAATCACCGAGTATACAGACCCGGAGAAGACTGCTGAAATCACCCCTCAGCGCATAGCAACCGAAGAGCGCCTGATGGACTGCATAGATTGCCACAACCGGGCAACCCACATCTTCAGCTCGCCTTCAGAGCTCATTGATGCATCAATTTTCCAGGGCAAGATAGACAGCGGCCTCCCTTTCATCAAGCGGGAAGGGGTTAACGCCCTGGAGCCGGCCAACCCCAGCCTGGAGCAGGCCTTCAGCAAGATAGCCAGAATTAAAGAATTCTATCGCAATTCCTACCCTCAGATTTATCAGGAAAATGGAGCAGCGATTGATAAGGCGGTAGCAGAGCTTAACAAAATCGCCACCCTCACCACCTTCCCCCATATGAGGGTGACCTGGACAACATACGTCGATAATCTAGGCCATCAGGACTCCCCGGGATGTTTCAGATGTCACGGCAAGCTGGTGGCAACAAACGGCGCCCAGAAAGGGAAGAAAATAGACGCTAGCTGCGATTCGTGCCACTACATTCCAAGCTAAAAAGATAAAATAGGCACTTTTTAACCGATAAATAGGTATAAATGCCCATATGAAGAGGGATGATTTTTTAGTAATATTGTTTAAGTTAAAAATATAATTTGAGTAGTACACATAAAAATAGAGCGCCAGAAAGCTACACCCTAGTCTGGTTTATGCTATACTGGTTGATGATATCCAAATAAAATACAGCGGTCTCCTAATTATGGCCATGATGAAAGGAGGAAAGGATATTAATGTATAGG
>CAYWUK010000175.1:0-3799 GCA_964461475.1 uncultured Dehalococcoidaceae bacterium | reverse complement strand
CCAGCTACCGCGACCCCGCCCGCTACAGCTTCGCCCACGGCGGCAAGGACGGCATACCCTATCCTGTGGACAAAAAGACCTACGACCAGAGCATAGAGCTGCTGTGCAGGGCCGTGCGCAAGGCCAGGCTGGGCAGCGGAGAGCAGAGCAAAGCCCTCAGCAGGCTGGACAGGATGAGGACAGGGTGAGCACTCCACCTTGACACAATAAAATAATTCGTAATTATATACTTGATGCAGGTAGTAGGTGTGGTAGAATAGGGGCATGGATTCGTGTTATACTCCGCTATCTAAATCTAGCAGGTGGCTACATTGAGTTTTTCAGAAGAAGACAGAGCCAAGATTGTTGCAGCAATAACAAAGAGAGTGCCCAAAATAGGGGTGTGTCCAATATGTGGGAATCCCGATTGGCAATTTCAAGATGGGTTTATCCGCATAGTGGTTCAAAAAGACATAAGAAATATAAGTCTTGGCGGGCAAAATTATCCTTGTGTTGTGATTATATGCAAAAATTGTGGGAATACACACCTTCTCAATCTTATCACTTTAGGATTAGGCGATTTGATAGGGGAGAAAGATGTAGAAAAGCCAAATACGGAGTAGTTAAGTGGAATCAAAATCCACATCAGGCAATATTAGCTTTGGCCAACCTAAAGATACTTATGAATACTCTGCCCCAATTGAGGTGGTTAGTATGAATAAGTATCATCTCTTGTGGGTTTTAGAAAGATTGGGGCAAAAGCCTAAGTGGCCGAAGTTAGAGCACGTCTTGATACCTCTTGCATTGTTTATAGGTACTTTGCTTACGTTATTACCTGCCGATTTTCAAGATTATCTTGGAGTGAAAGCTGCGATATGGGAAGCGATAACCTTGCTTATTGTATGGTTGTCTGCCGCATGCACAGTGATTTTGTTCATATGGTGGCTTGGTTGCAGCATCAAGTTTAAGAAGCAATCCACTTTGGAAATATTGAGTGAGATTTTAGACCAGATGGCTGATGATAACAAAAGACTAGCAAAAAACTCTAATCAGCAACAAGAGACTGATACTGGAGACTCTGGCTCTTAAGTAATTTTAGCAATGTGTCCCTAAATAGATATGGATTCTCACGGTTGTTAAAGCGCCACTCTAACTCGTCTAAATAGGCGTCAAGATGCTTTTTGCTAACGATATGCATCCCCTATTTCATATCAAAGAGGTGAACTATGAGCGGGCCATTGGCGGGAATCAGAGTCCTTGATTTAACGCAGGTGCTGTTCGGGCCTTTCGCCACCATGCTGATGAGCGATATGGGCGCGGAGGTCATCAAGGTAGAGAGGCCGCAGGTGGGCGATATTGCCAGGGGGAACGGCCCGGTGGTGCGGGGGGTGAGCACCTATTTCCTCAGCCTCAACCGGGGCAAGAAAAGCATGACGCTAAACCTGGCCAGCGAGCGGGGAAGGGATATATTCCTGGAGCTGGCCAAAAAGTGCGATGTCCTGGTGGAAAATTTCGCGCCCGGCACTATGGAGGGGCTGAAGCTCAGCTACGCAGAGGTCAAGGAACATAACCCCGGCATAATTTACGTCGCTGGCTCCGGCTTCGGCCAGTACGGGCGCTATGCCAAAAAGCCCGCCTTTGACGTCATCGTGCAGGCCATGGGCGGGATAATGAGTATCACCGGCGAGCCGGGAGGCCCCCCGATAAGGCCGGGCGCGTCATACGGAGACATAGCCGCCGGACTTTTCATGTGCATCGCCACGCTGGCCGCTTTGCATGAGCGCCAGGCGAGCGGAAAGGGACAGATGGTGGATATAAGCATGCTGGACTGCCAGATAACCGTCCAGGAGAACGCCTTCGTCCGCTACCTGAACGCCGGTGAGATACCCCGCCCCCTCGGCACAAGGCATCCCGTCATGACCCCCTTCCAGGCCTTCCCGACCAGCGACGGCTACATAGCGGTGGCCCTGCGCGGCGGCATCAAGGACCAGTGGCCGCTCTTCTGCGCCACCATAGGCCGCCTGGATATAATGGACGACCCCAGGTTTGAGACCGGCTGGCTGCGCACCCAGAATTACGATATTCTGGAGCCTATTATGAACGAGGCGATGAAGGCCAGGACCACCGCGGAGTGGGTTGAAGCCTTTGAAGAAGTGGAGATACCCTGTGGCCCGGTCAATAGCATAGAACAGGTGGCCAGTGACCCGAACACAAAAGAAAGGGACATGATTATTGACGTCCATCACCCTGAATCCGGCGACTTTAAGGTGGTGAATTCGCCGCTAAAATTCTCCCGGACGCCATGCCAGGTGGAGCGGGCTGCACCGGAGTTGGGGGAGGACACGGAAGAAGTCCTCAGCCGGCTGCTCGGAATGAGCGGAGAGGACCTCGCCGGGCTGAAAGAGGCAGGGATAATTTAACAGAGCTGGCCGAGCCGAGAGCGCTATTCCAATGTTTCGGCAATCAGCTCGCTCAAGTCCATAGCCTTTATCTGCTCGTCCATTTCCCTGTCCTTAAGCGCATCCTCAAACATGGTCAGGCAGTAGGGGCAGGCCGTTGCCACCAAATCCACTTTGGCTTCAATTACTTCATCAATGCGCCGCGCGTTTATCCTGGTCTTGGGGCTCTCCTCCATCCAGATGTGGCCGCCGCCGCCGCCGCAGCAGAAGCTGCTCTCCCTGGAGCGGGGAAGCTCCACGCTTTTTAGCCCCCCCACCGACTTCAGGATTTTGCGGGGCTCTTCAAAAATCTCGTGGTAACGCCCCAGATAACAGGAATCGTGATAAGCCGCCCTCTTGTCGCCAAGCGCGCCGACTTTCAGCCTGCCTCCGGCTATCAAACCGGCGATGAACTGAGTATGATGGACGACCTCAAAGTCGCCGCCGAACTGCGGGTATTCATGCTTCAGGATGTTAAAACAATGAGGGCAGGAGGCTATTATCTTTTTTACGCCGTATTTCTTGAGGAGTTCAATATTATTCACGCACAGGGTTTGAAACAGATATTCATCGCCCATGCGGCGTGCAGGGTCGCCGCAGCAGCTTTCCTCGGCGCCCAGCACCGCGAAGTCAACTCTCGCCGCCTTCAGAATTTTGGCTATGGCCCTGGTCACCTTCATGTTGCGCTCATCCAGGGCTGGTATGCAACCTACCCAGTACAGCACGTCCGCCGTGCCCCCCTGCGCCATCAGATTTACCCTCAGGCCTTCATACCAGTCCGTCCGCATGGTGCTTATCCCTCTATACGGGTGCCCCCTGTTCTGCAAGCTCTTAAGTGCATCCTGAACATCCGGGGGAAGCTGGCTCCTCTCCATAGCCAGGTTGCGCCGCATATCCACTATCTTGTCGACATGCTCAATGTAGACCGGGCATACCTGCTGGCAGGCGCGACAGGTGGTGCAGTCCCAGATTACCTCGTCGGTTATTACCTCGGAAATCATGTCCCGTCGCGATTCCGCAGGCTTATTAAGCAGCGGCAGCGGATAAGCCTCGTAAAGATGGTCCTTCAAGTCCAAAATAACTTGCTTGGGGTTGAGCGCCTTGCCGCTGAAATGGGCCGGGCAGGCGTCCTGGCAGCGGCCGCACCTGGTGCAGGCATCAAGGTCCATGAGCTGCTTCCATGTGAAGCCCTCGATCGCGCCCGCCCCGAAGGCTTCGGCTGTCTCAAAATCTATCGGGTTTAAAGCCCCCCTGGGCTTGAGCGAGCGGAAGAATATGTTCAGGGGCGACAGCAGTATATGCTGCAACCGGGAGCGGCTCGCCCAGATATAGCCGAGGAGTATAAAGGCCGGCACGGTGTGGATTAGGGCGCGGTGCCATAC
>CAYWUK010000174.1:0-3844 GCA_964461475.1 uncultured Dehalococcoidaceae bacterium | reverse complement strand
GGGTAGCGCCTTCCCCACCGCCGGCGATGAATGCCGTCTGCGGGCAGGGGTGTGCTATCAGTGCTGGCTGAACCAGGGCTTCGTGATAGATGAACTCGTCCGACTCTGTGGACTGGATTTTGCCGTCCAGCACCAGGCATTTGCCGAGGTTGCCGCTGCGGATAATCTGGACAGACTGGTATTTCGTCCGCCCGGCGTAAAGAACTTCCTTTATGCTGTGCAACTGAACGAAGTTTTCGTTTATTGTATCACGGAGCCATTTATCAGGGTCTGTATCCATAACGTTTAGCGCAGGCCGCTTGGCTCGGCGACGAGCAGTCCTCTCTGTATCTCGACTACTGAATGGTTTCTAGCCCCGAGCCTGTTTATGAGTATCTCTGCTGCCTTCTCCGGCTTCACCGAATTGCCGCAGGTGAAGATATCGGCGGCGGCGTAGTCATATTCCGGCCAGGTGTGGATCGATAGATGAGATTCCGCTATGATTACAACCCCGCTGACGCCCTGAGGATGGAACGGATGGAAAGACTCACCTAATATCGTGGCGCCGCACTCTTCTGCCGCCTCCAGCAGAATGCTCCTGAGCGAGCCTACATCGTTTAGAACCTCCTTTTCGCAGCCCTTCAGTTCCAATAGTAAGTGTTTACCTAACGCATTCAATCACCTGCCCTCCTTAGAAGATTTTTTCAGCGCCCTGGCCCCTAAGCCAGGCCAGGCGGCTTTTTGGGACACAAAGTAGATTTTATAACAATGAACATCTTAATATCAATGCAAAGAGGCTAAATGAAAAGTCCCAGAAGGCCGGCGGCCGTTCCGGGAATTCTCTCCTTAGGCCCTTTGTTCAGGGCGAGGATATTTATTTAATTTGCGTTCGGCAGCTTACTGCAATATAGCCTGGAAATTGAGGTTCTGCCGCATGATTTCGGCGAGCTTAGGCAGCTTTTTCCCCTGCTTGAACCTGGCCTTGCTCAGGGCCTCCTCTATGCTTGCCACCACGGCGCTGGCATCCTGCTCGGTTGTGACAATGGGTATGCCCTTATTGTCCGCCTTTTGCCTTACATTGTACATCGGCGACCCCTTTCTGCTGCTTAGCACCAGGCAGCGGGTCGGCGTTTCCAGCGCCGCCAGTTGCACATCGGGGCGGTCAGCCCTGACTATGGCTGCTTTGCTGGCTTTGCGTCCGAAGTATTCCAGGCCGGAGTCGACTACCATAGCCCCCAGCATGATGTTCTCCACCAGCTCCGCCGATTTTTCTGTGCAGTTTATGATTTCCCCGTGGACGCAGTCGGCCAGCTCCGCCACCGTCAGCGTTAATAGCGCCCTGTCCTCAGGAATGGCCCCCAGGATTTTTATCCCCGCCCCTCCCGACCTGGCAGCCGCCTCATCGCGCGCGCGGGATATCCGGCTTTCCGGTACCTTATTTATTATGACGCCCAGCAGATTATCCCCGAATCCCCTGTAACCATCCAGGTTATTCGCCTCAGGCGCTTCGTTGTGGTAAGCCTGCACGATAATCGCCCTGGCGTTCAGGGCTTTTGCTATATCGTAGGATGAATTGTCCAGCCTGCCCTCTATGATTACAACATCTTTGCCCTGGGAGACCGCGGCCAGGGCCTCTTTAGCCCTTTCTGCGCCTTCAATGCGCGGGCGGAGGGTTTCCGTAGTTTCTGTTAGCGCCAAGGCCTGTTTCATGAAGGCGGCATCGTCGCTCGCCGCGGACGGCTTTTCCCCGTCAGCAGTGGCTAGCCTCAGGTAGCCGACTTTCTTACCGGCATCCAGCAGGTGTTTGCCCAGGCCGGCGCATATTGCGGTCTTGCCCGCGCCTTCTTCCCTAGAGGTTACATATAAAGCTAACAAGCCTCACCTCCGGCCGGCTTTCGCCGAATTTAAACGAACCAGTCTATTATAGAACTTTACATCTGATTGGTAAAGTATAGAATTAACCTAACACTTCAATTGGCCATGGTGGAGTGTTATAATTGGGCTAAGGAGTAAAGGGGCTGGGGGGCCGATTATGCATGAGGCGATGCTCTATGAGAAGCTATCCGGCTCCAGGCTGAGGTGCGATACCTGCCAGTGGCATTGCAAAATTGGCCCGGACAGATTCGGCGTCTGCGGCATGTACCAGAACAGGGCCGGCACCCTGTATAATCTGAACTATGCCAAAGTATCATCGGTCGCCGCTGACCCTATAGAAAAGAAGCCTTTATTCCACTTCTTCCCCGGCAGCCTCGCCTTCTCACTGGGCACCCTGGGCTGCAACTTCCACTGCAAGCATTGCCAGAACTGGGAAATCTCCTTCGCCGATAGCAGCGACCCATCGTGGCAGGGCTGTCGTGAGCTTCAGCCTCAGGCAGCCGTGGACCTGGCAAAGCGCTACCAGTGCCAGGGCATCGCCTGGACGTATAATGAGCCCGCCATCTGGCTGGAATACACCCTGGACTCCGCCAGGCTGGCCAGGAAGAACGGACTGTACACCGTCTATGTGACCAACGGCTACTCAACCCCCGAGGCGCTGGACGCCATAGGCCCTTATCTGGACGCCTGGCGCGTTGATATCAAGGGCTTTTCCGATGCCTTTTACCGCGAGCTGGCCAGGGTGCCCCGCTGGCGGGAGATACTTGATGTTACCAAACGGGCTAAGGATAAGTGGAATATGCATGTTGAGGTGGTCACCAATATCATCCCCACCATGAACGATGACGACCAGCAGCTTGAGGGCATTGCCCGCTGGATAAGGGATGAGCTGGGGGAGCTTACTCCCTGGCATGTGACCCGCTTCTATCCCAATCACCAGCTGAGGCACCTGCCGACGACGCCGATGTCCACCATTGAGCGCGCCTACGATATTGGAAAGAAGGCCGGGCTCAAGTTTGTCTATGCGGGCAACGTGCCCGGCCATCGCAGCGAAAGCACCACATGCTATTCCTGCGGCAGGCTCAATGTGCAGAGGGTGGGCTACCAGGCCCAGGCGGTGGGCCTTGACGGCTCGAAGTGCCGCTTCTGCGGGGCGGAGCTCAACTTTCGCACCTTTTCTTCTAAGGAGGTGGAGAGATGATAAGAAAACCTGTTGTCGCCGGACAATTCTATCCCGCTTCGGCCTCCCAGCTTGAGGCTATGATTGAGAAGATGGTCGATGAAAGCGCGGAGAAGGAGGAGACTATAGGGGTGGTCTCGCCCCATGCCGGATACATCTATTCCGGGCCTGTGGCCGGCGCAGCCATATCCCGAATCAAGGTCAAGGATACCTTTGTCATCATGGGGCCGAACCACAGTGGGGCCGGCAATCCTCTCAGCATTATGACCGAGGGCGCGTGGCAGACTCCCCTGGGCAAGGTGGAGATTGACTCCGAGCTGGCCAGGCACATACTGGAGATATCGGGCCACCTGCAGGAAGACAGCCTAGCCCACCAGTATGAGCACTCCATCGAGGTACAAGTGCCGTTTTTACAGTATTTCAATCCTGATGTGTGCATAGTGCCCATAGTGCTCTCCTTTGCCAGCGGCGAAACCTACAAGGAGATAGGCAGGGAGATAGCCCGGGCGATTAAAGACCTGAAGAGAGACGTCGTGATTATGGCCAGCACCGATATGACCCACTACGAGCCGCAGGAGTCGGCGCAGGAGAAGGACTATAAGGCTATTGAGGCCGTGCTGGCGCTGGATGAGGATGAGCTTTTAAGTCGGGTTGAGAAGCTAAACATATCGATGTGCGGCTATGCGCCGACGGTCAGTCTAATATCGGCGGCCAGGGCGCTGGGGGCCAAGGGCGCCGAGTTGGTCAAATATCAGACCAGCGGCGATGCCTCCGGCGACTATTCCAGCGTCGTCGGCTACGCCGGCATCA
>CAYWUK010000173.1:0-3863 GCA_964461475.1 uncultured Dehalococcoidaceae bacterium | reverse complement strand
GACCACGACTTAGACATGAGCGAAAGTAACTACTGGAACTGGGTAAAGTGTTTTACTAAAGAAGCTATTAGACAAAGCAAAGATTTTAAGCCTGATGTTGGCGATACTTGGGTAGCTGATGAAACCTATATGAAGCTTGGGGGAAAGACCCTTTATTTCTGGGATATTATTTGCCCTAAGACTAATTACCTTTTAGCCTCTCATGTCTCATTTAGCAGGGGTGGCAGAGAGGCGAGGGTATTGATGAGATTAGCTAGGGTAAGAGCAGGGAAAACACCTAGAGAGGTAATAACCGACAAGTTAAGGTCTTATATTATCGGGGTAGGTGATGAATTCGGCGGGCATACCAAACACGTGCAGGGAGGGCCATTCAAGTTTAAGGTTACTGGCGAATCAACGGCGGAAATTGAGCGGTTTCATAAGACGCTAGAGCAAAGGACAAAGGTATTTGAGAAGTTTAAGGATATTGCCGGCATCAGGCTCTTAACCGATGGCTGGCTGATAAATTACAACTTCTTTAAGCAGAATGAAGGGTGCGGAAATATCCCGCCTGCGCAGGCTGTCAGCAAGGTAGTGCCTTTCAAAGACTGGAATGATGTGGTTATACCCGAAGGCGCACCCGATTTAGACTACAAGGTTAGCTTGCGTCAAAGGAAATCGGTTAAGAAGGGCAAGCCTGTAATGGATGCTACTTTAACGCCTATTGAAAAAGAGGTTTCAGAGAGTGCCTAAGACGATTGAACTTTGCCCGGGGGCACGTTATTATCTTTATTGAACAAGTCGAAGGGACGACCATGCCGGAAGACGGAAATGACTTTATAAATATAGCCCGCAGCCTGTCCACCAGCTTTATTGGCCGTAGGGTTATCTACTACAGAAGCCTCGCTTCTACCATGGATGCCGCCCGGGAAGAAGCGCGGCGGGGGGTGGTGGAGGGAACTGTAATCATCGCCGATGAACAGACGGCGGGGAGGGGCCGCATGAAGCGCGCCTGGCTGACCCCCAGCGGCAATATAGCCCTATCCGTCATACTCCGGCCTGCCCTGGCTCACCTTCCTTATCTGGTGATGCTTGCCTCCCTGTCCGTAGCGCACAGCATTGAAGCCCTTACCGGCCTTAAAACACAGATTAAGTGGCCCAATGACGTGCTCGTAAATGGCAGGAAGGTGTGCGGCATTCTCATTGAAAGCGATGTCAGGGGAGATGCGGTCAACTATGCCGTCATAGGCATCGGCATCAACGTGAGCCTCAGGCCTGCGGGCTTCCCAGGGCTTCCTGCCACCACCTCCAGCATCGCTGCGGAGGCAGGCAAAAATGTGTCCCGAGAAGAGTTGGTGCGCCGCCTCCTCATTGAAATGGAAAGGATGTATCTTACCCTGCCCGACGCGGAACCTATTTACCAGGAGTGGCGCGACAGGATGGTTACGCTGGGCAGAAAGGTGCAGGTAAAATCAGGGGAAGAAACATTTGAAGGCCTGGCCGAATTCGTATGCCGGGATGGCAGCCTGCTGCTTCGCCGTGCCAACGGGGAGTTGAGCAGAGTCATCGCCGGCGATGTAACTCTGACGCTTTGATGATTTGATGGCAAGAAGGGGTAGCCTTTTGTGGCTACCCCTTCGGTTGAACTTATATTTGTGGCTATTTGGCCTTTTCCGCGCCTACGCCTACGCCGGACATTGCTTTGAGGAACTCTAGGGGCAACGGGAAGAGTATGGTATTGGTTCTTTCCGTGGCTATCTCGGTAAGCGTTCCCAGATAGCGGAGCTGTATCGCCGCTGGCTCTCTGCCGAGAACATGCGCCGCTTGGGCCAGCTTCTCCGAGGCCTGAAGCTCACCTTCGGCATGGATGATTTTAGCCCGCCTCTCTCGTTCGGCCTCAGCCTGCGCCGCCATGGAGCGCTTCATCTCTTCGGCCAGCTCAACCTCCTTGATTTCCACGGTGCTGACCTTCACGCCCCAGGGGTCAGTATGCTCGTCAATTATTTTCTGCAGCATCTGGTTGAGCTTTTCCCTCTGCACCAGCAGTTCATCAAGCTCAGATTGACCCAGCACGTTGCGCAATGTGGTCTGCGATATCTGGGAAGTAGCCCTGATGTGGTCAAGCACCTTGACCACGGAAGATTCAGGATCCACCACTCTGAAGTACACCACCGCGTTTACCCTGACGGTAACATTATCCTTGGTGATTACTTCCTGGGAAGGGACATCCATCGTCACCACGCGTAAGTCAACCTTTATCATGCGGTCAATGAATGGGATGATCAGGAACAGGCCGGGGCCCTTGGCTCCAACCAGTCGCCCCAGGCGGAAGATTACTCCGCGCTCATATTCAGTGACGATTTTTACTGTCATCGGAACTAGCAAGAGCACAATTAAAGCAAGTACACCAATAACGATTGGGTTCATTAATTTCGCCTCCTTTATTCTTTCTTGGTTACCTTCAATTTCAGGCCGTTGACGCCGGTCACAATAACCTCTTCTGAAGGCTCCACTTTGCCATTTTCCGCGGTAGCCGTCCAGCGTTCGCCTTCAATTAAAACCACCCCTTTAGGTTGCAAAGCTGTCTCGGCCACGGCAATCCTCCCCACCAGGTCTTCTTTGCCTGCCGCTACCTTCAAGCGGTGGGCGCGAACGGACCGATTAACCACAAAAACTATAGCTACAATAATAATGATTGCTAAAACAATCAACCACAGAATCAACGATGACAATGGAATCCTCCAGTATGCATCTACTTATCCCCCTTTTTCCTTTTTGATTACATGTAATGTCAAACCATCGACCTTGGTTATAATCACCTCCTCTCCAGCTTCTACCCGGCCTGAATCTGAGATTGCCTCCCAGCGTTCACCTTTGAAGAAAACCATCCCCTGGGGGGCCAAAGCCACTTTTACCAGGGCTGTCTTGCCTATCAGCTCTTCCCTGCCAGTCTTCGCCTGCTTGCGGTGGGCAGTTATTGCGCGGTTAATCACAAAGGCAAACGCTCCACCGATTATAATCGTCACCGTGGCGATAAGCCACGGGTCTACCCTGAACAATGGCGGTGCTCCTTGGAACAGGATTAGCGAGCCAATGACCAGCGAAACTACGCCCCCGGCGGTGAATAAGCCGAAGGAGGTGGTTAAAACCTCCCCTACAAAAAGGCCGAAAGCCAGAACTATAAATAAAACCCCGGCATAATTTACCGGCAGCACGCCCAGGGAGTAAAAGGCGAGGAGCAGGCTGATGCCGCCAATTACCCCGGGGAAGATGAGCCCAGGATTAAATATCTCCACCATTATACCAAGCATCGCCAAACTCATCAATACATAGGCGATATTAGGATCGGCAATGGTATAAAGAAACCCTTCAACGAACTCCATCGGGATATAGTTTATGGTGGCCCCCCGGGTATGCATGGTAACAACCTGGCCGCCAAGCAAAGTTACCTGCCGGCCATCAAGCTGCGCCACCAGTGTATTAGTGTCTGGAGCAATCATATCAACCACGTTGAGCTCCAGAGCTTCCTGTGCTGTGGCGGAAACACCCTCTCTCACGGCCCTTTCTGCCCATTCTGCGTTGCGTCCGCGCGATTCAGCGATGCTCCTGATATAAGCGGCAGCATCGTTGATTATCTTTGCCTTCAACTCTGGAGAGACCTGGGTCTCGCCGCCTCCCCCCAGCTCCACCGGCGTGGCGGCGCCGGTAGCGGTGTTCGGCGCCATGGCCGCGATATGAGCCGACATGGTGATGTAGAGGCCGGCGGAGGCAGCCCGCGCTCCCGAAGGGGACACATATGTCACCACCGGCACTCTTGACTGGTTGATTTCCTGGATGATTTCCCGCATGGCCGTGTCCAGGCCGCCCGGCGTATCTATCTGGAT